>CALPZT020000008.1 GCA_943328365.2 Bifidobacterium breve
CTACCGCGAGGCAAGCGATGAATTTGCTGCGATTGTGCCGGCTGAACAAGTGACGGCGTAGCCGGTATTCAGATCCACAGGTCCAAGTGACGAACGTGTCACCGATGTGAAGAGGGAGCGTCATGGCTAGGGCAACTGCCCCGCAGCGAGGTCTTGGCAAGGGGCTTGGGGCGCTTATTCCCCGTGAAGTGCCGGCGGCGCCCAGCGACACGACACCGGTATCCGCAGAGGTCGAGGTGGTTGCCGAGATCGCCCCCATGGGAGCCGTGTACGCGGAGCTGCCAATCGAACGGATTGCACCGAATCCGCGACAGCCGCGCGTGGTCTTCGACGAGGAGGCACTCGCCGAACTCGTGCACTCGATCAAGGAAATCGGTCTCCTGCAGCCGGTTGTCGTTCGGCGTTCAGCCGAGGGCTACGAACTCATTGCCGGAGAGCGCCGCTTGCGGGCGAGCAAGATTGCCGGCCTCGATGAAATCCCGGCCATCATCCGCGACACAGATGATGACGACCTCCTTCGCGACGCTCTTCTCGAGAACCTGCACCGGGCGAATCTGAACGCCCTTGAAGAGGCCGCGGCTTATGAGCAATTGCTCGCTGACTTCGGATGCACCCAGGAGGAGTTGGCTCGTCGTATTGGGCGGTCACGACCGCAGGTGTCGAACACGCTGCGTTTGCTCAAGTTGCCGGCCAATGTCCAGCGGCGGGTGGCTGCGGGAGTTCTCAGCGCCGGACACGCACGAGCTCTGCTCTCACTCGACAGCCCAGAGGCGATGGACGCCCTTGCCCAGCGCATCGTCGCGGAGGGCTTGAGCGTTCGATCGGTTGAGGAGATCATTCTGCTCGGTGAAGCCGGCGACAAGAAGCGCGATCGCAAGGCGAAGGCGCCGAAACCTCGTGCTGATAGCGTCGCCGACCTCATCGATGATGTTCAGAGCCGACTGAGTGACGGCCTCGACACCAGCGTGCGTGTCGAGGGCCTGCCACGTGCGAATTCGCGTGGAAAGCTGGTGATCGAGGTGGCCGACGCCGATGATCTGCGGCGCATCGCTGATCTGATCGACCGACGTTAGTTAAGCGGCACGGGAGGTCGGTCGTCACTCCCTCGAGCGATTGCGGCTCGGATGAGTTGGCCCGCGATATCACCGAGTGACATACCTGCAGCCGATAGCGCCTGCGGAAACAGCGACGTCTCCGTCATGCCCGGAGCAGCGTTCACCTCGAGGAACCAGGGACATCCCTCAGAATCGACCATGAGGTCAGTACGCGACCAATCACGCAAGCCCAGAACCGCATGCGCGGTGAGGGCGACGCTCCTGCAGGCGTCAAGGACCGAATCGGTAAGCCGAGCGGGTATGAAGAACTCTGTCACGCCAGCCGTGTAGCGGGCGCTGTAGTGGTAAATGCCATCCGGGGGCACGATCTCTACCGGGGGGAGTGAAATGGGCTCACCGTCGCTCTCATAGACGCAAACGGCCACCTCTGTGCCGGTAATGAGCCGCTCCATGAGTGCAACGTCGCTGTAGGCGAACGCCCCGACCATCGCGGCTGGCAGTTCTGCCGAACTGCGGACGATTGAGGCCCCAAGGGCTGACCCACCCTTCGTTGGCTTGACGATGAGTGGGAGACCAAGGTGTGCGACGACCGCGTCGAGGACCGGCCCGGCGCCGAGCTCCCGAAATGTCGAGTGCGGAAGGGCGATCGAGGAGGGTGAGGACACCCCAGCCTTCTCGAGGAGTGTCTTGGCGATCGGCTTGTCGAATGCGAGGCGGGCAGCGGCCGCGCTGCAGCCGACAAACGGCAACGCGAGGGCAGCAAGGACGTCACGAAGGGCTCCGTCCTCTCCTGCCGCGCCATGGAGCAGAGGTATGACGCAATCTGGGCGTTGCTGACGCAGGCGTTCGATTAGCGTCGCATCAACGTCCATCTCACGAACCTCAATGGTGCCGCCGGTTGTACGAAGGGCTTCGGATACCCGTCGTCCCGACCGAAGCGAGACCTCCCGCTCCGGTGAGAGTCCCCCGGCTAGTACAACAACCTGCATGCAGCCATCACCCTTCGTCGACTCCTAGTGGAGATTGGGTGCCGGGATACCGGACCCTGCGGGCTCATGAAGGCCGGATGAGGTGCCAAACGTGGTCGTGAGATCGAGTTCGGCGCGAACCACCGAGGCCAGCCGCCGCACTCCCTCACGGATCCGATCTGGTTCCGGATAGCAGTAGGAGAGTCGGAGGTTATGCCGCCCAGACCCATCGACGTAGAACCCGGTGCCCGGTACGTAGGCAACGAGGGCCGCGAGCGCTCTGGGCAGCATGGCTTTCGAATCAAGTCCGTTGGGGAGGGTGACCCAGGAGTAGAAGCCTCCCGATGGCGTGGTCCACGTGGTGCCCGCCGGCAGGAGGCTCTCCATCGATTCGAGGAGTGCGTCGCGACGCTCGCGGTACAACTCCTGGAAGATCTTGATCTGCTCTCGCCATGGCTGCGTCGCGAGGTATTCGGAGACCGTGAGTTGGGAGAAGTTGGACGGGCACAGCACGGCCGACTCAGCAGCAAGCACGAGCTTCTCGCGAACGCCATGGGGCGCGACAGCCCAGCCGACGCGCAGGCCCGACGCGATCGTCTTCGAGAAGGACCCGAGGTAGATCACGCCGTTTTCGTCGTCGGCTCGCATGGCGCGTGGGGCCTCACCATCGAACCCGAGCAGGCCGTATGGATCATCCTCGAGTACGAGAACACCAGCTCGCTGCGCGATCTGCAGGTTCTCAGCCCGGCGCTGGGCTCCTTGGGTGACGCCGGCGGGGTTGTGAAACGACGGGATCGTGTAGATCATCTTCACTCGTCGTCCCGACGCCCGCACCGCGGCGATGCTTGCTTCGAGAGCAGCAGGCACGAGCCCTTCGCCGTCCATCGGGACATGGACGACATCGCACTGGTAGGACGCGAAGACGCCGAGGGCGCCGACATAGCTCGGGGCCTCGACCAGAACAACGTCGCCGGGGTCGCAGAACACACGGGTGACGAGGTCGAGCGCCATTTGCGACCCGGTTGTCACGACGATGTCGTCGGGATGGGCGGTGACGCCAACCGGCTCCATGACGTCGAGGATCTGCTCACGCAAGCGGACGTCGCCCTGTCCTGATCCGTACTGGAGTGCCTGCGCGCCGCGCTCGGAGATGACTCGCTGGACGGTGTCAGCCATGGTGTCGAGGTTGAGGGCCTGAACGAACGGCATTCCGCCGGCAAGTGAGACAACCTCGGGCCGTGAGGCAACGGCAAAGAGTGCCCGGATTTCGGACGCCGCCATGCCGTGCGCGCGCTGCGCGTATGCGTCAACCCATGGATCAAGGCGAGAACCGCTCACGGGCGCCTACGATAGACGCGTGACCAAGCGGGTGCTCATGTGGGCTGTGCTTCTCCTTGGCGTGGGGATTGCCTCAGGGTTTCTGACCCGGCTGTTGTGGCCCCGAGCGCACGCACCGCGTGTCGTGCCTACACCGGTGCGCAAAAGCGCGTGACACCGCTTGCGATGCCTTCAGCGACCGCGTCCTGAACGACAGGATCCTCGAGCCGCTCAGCATCCTCGGCATTGCTGAGATTGCCCACGTCGATGCGGATCGCGGCCATGCGGGTCATGCGCAGTAGATCCCATGTGCGCGGGTGCGTTCGGCAGTCGAGGAACGAGGTACGTGCGCAAATCTCGTCCTGGACACGTTCGGCGAGCAACCTGCCGCTCGTGGAGTGGGCTCCTCCGCTCGGTTCACCGAAGTAGAAACTGCCGACCCCGTTGACCCGTGAACTTGCACTGTCGATGCAGTTGATCGAGACGAGCAGATCAGCGCCGGTGCGATTGGCGAAATCGGCGCGCTGCCCCTCATCCTGACGTGACAGGCTCGCCTGGGTCCGGGTGAGCAATACCTGCGTTCCGAGCGCCGCGAGCCGGCCCTCAACTCGAACCGAGATGGCTTCGCAGATCTCAACTCCCGCGTCGACGCCAGGGTCGATGACCACGACCTTGTCCATGACGCCCGTGCGCAATTCGGACAATGTGACCCGATCACGAAGAAGCGCTGCGTTTCCGCCGCTGATGGTCTTGATGAGCCGGTCGAACGCCCGATAGGTGTCGGGGCCGCAGACGCCATCGGCATTGACTCCAACGCTGGCTTGGAACTCGCGCAGCGCGGCGTCTGTTCGTGGCCCGAACATGCCGTCGATGCGTCCGGCGTTGAACCCCAACTGCGACAGGCGAGCCTGCAGTTGTGTGACGTCATCACCGGTGACGAGGTGACCGGGGGTAAATGTGAGGACCCGATCACCGAGATGCCAGCGAGCCTCTTCGAGCCGCCGATAGGTATCAGGGCCAACGACACCGTCGACCCTGAGACCACGCTCCTGCTGGAACGCGCGCACCGCCGCGGCAACCACCTCGTCGTAGTCACCGGCAACCCGCTCGTCGAGGAGGCCAAGATGGCCGAGTCGGCTTCGCACCTCGTCGACGGCGGCGCCGGATGCGCCCAGCCGCAGCAGCATTCCGCTAGAGGTAGGGGGCGAGTTCAGCAAGCAGTGCCGCCTTCGGCTTTGCGCCGACGATCGTCTTGACGACCTTGCCGTCTTGGAAGACGTTCAGGGTCGGGATGGAGGTGATCCCGTAGGACGCAGAGGTCTGCGGATTCTCATCGACATTGAGCTTGGCGATGATGATGCCTTCGTTCGCGGCGGCAATCTCTTCGAGGATCGGTGCCACCATCTTGCAGGGGCCACACCATTCCGCCCAGAAATCTACGACCACTGGCTTGGCGCTGAGCAGCACGTCGTCAGCAAAACTGGCGTCAGTGACGGTCTTGGTGGCTCCCATGAATGCACTCCTGATCGAGGGTAGGCAGGCCGATGCTCTGCGGGCACAGGTTACTCCGAAGCGGCGAGGAAGCGCTCCGCGTCGAGCGCAGCGGCGCAACCGGATCCGGCAGCGGTGATCGCCTGGCGGTAGGTGTGGTCGACGAGGTCACCGCATGCGAACACCCCGGTGAGCGATGTTCGTGTCGAACCCGGGTCAACGAGCACATAGCCCTCGCCATCAACCCTCACCTGGTCTCGGACGAGCTCAGAACGAGGATCGTGACCGATGGCGATGAACAGGCCGGTCACCGGGAGGTCGCGCAGCTCGCCGGTGATGGTGTCGCGTAGCACAATGCCGGACACCTTGGTATCACCGTGAATCTCCTCGACAGCGCTATTCCAGGCAAAGCGCATCTTGTCGTTCGCAAGAGCTCGCTCCTGCATGATCTTGCTCCCGCGCAGCGCATCACGGCGATGGACGAGTGTCACGGTTCGGGCAAATCGGGTGAGGAAGGTCGCCTCCTCGAGCGCAGAATCCCCGCCACCAACAACAGCGATGTCCTGATCGCGAAAAAAGAAGCCATCACATGTCGCGCACCAGGAGACACCATGACCGGAGAGGCGCTTCTCGCTTGGCAGACCGAGCTCGCGGTAGCCGGAACCCATGGCGAGGATGACCGCTTTTGCCTCATGGGAGGCGCCGGCGCCATCGACCACGATCTTGGTGTCGCCGCTGAGATCCATGCTGACGATGTCATCTGTGACGAGCTCGGCGCCAAAGCGTTCGGCTTGGGCACGCATCTGCTCCATGAGCGCAGGGCCCATGATTCCGTCGGTGAAACCTGGGAAGTTCTCGACCTCGGTGGTGTTCATCAGCGCACCACCGGCGGTCACCGACCCCTCGAAGAGCAATGGGGCGAGCTGGGCGCGGGCCGCATAGACCGCTGCGGTGTAGCCGGCAGGCCCCGACCCGATGATGATGACGTCGCGAATCCCGCTCATGTTCACCCTTCGTAACGTACCCGGAGGCGAGTACCCCGAAGCGCCAGTCTAGGTGGCGTCAGTGAGCGGTTGCTGCGTCACTCCAGTGCGAGGGAGACCTGGTCGCGTCCGAGGATCGATGATTGCTCCTGCGCGCAATCCAAGCTGACGATCCACACGTCGAGGGCGGCGAGAAGCGACCCCTTGCGTGACGTCGGCACCGCGACAACAACAGCCGGGGTGCCTTCGTACGTGGAGCGATCAACGAAGAGGGCCTGGATGTCACTGCTCCCGGTGAGCCATGTCAGGCATGACCGAAGAAGTGGCAGGGTCGAGGTGAAGCCTGATGAACCCTCGGTCAACGAGGCGTCAGGTTGTATGTCTGCCATGAGGCGTGCAGTTGAAGCACCCATCGTGTCGACGACCTGCTGTATGTCACCGCTCATCGTGTCGGGCCCGTAGTCAATTCCGCTTGATACGACCTGACGGGCGGGAGCCATCACCTCACTGGAGACAACCGCATCCTGTTGAGCGCCATCGAGGACGGCAGGGGCGTTCACGGAGGCGTCAGTTGCTGTGATGACCTCGGATCCACCACTGGAATCCTGGGCCATGGAGCCGACAACACCGACGGTGATGAGCACGACTGCTGCCGCTGCGACTCCGACAAGCACACTCGGGCGCCTTCTGCGATCGGCGAGTTGTGTGACCGTTGCCCCCGATTCGCCAGACTCCCGAACCTGTCTCAAGGCCTGCTCGGCAGTCAGCGCCAACGAAAGGCGCTCCCACACCTCAGCCGGCATCGGCGATCGAACTTGAAGGATTGACTCAATCCACGCGTCATCACCACTGGGATTATCACCTGAGCGAGTGAACTCGCTGGACGCGCGGATTGCCGGATCTTCTGATTCGTTCATTCGTGTTCACTCCTCTCCGAGGTATGACGGTGAGAAGGGTCTGAAGGTTCCATTCCCGGGGGCGTGTTTCTGAGGTACGCGAGTTTCTCCGCCAACTTCTCTCGGCCACGACTACACCGACTCTTCACGGTGCCAACGGGACAGCCAAGCATCGATGCGGCCTCCTCAATGCTCCAACCCTCGACGTCGACCAGGAGAACGGCTTCGCGCTGTCGGTCGGAGAGCGCTGAGAGTGCGGCTGCGATGGCGAGTCGATCCTCACCTCGTCCGATGTGATCAACGGGATCGACGAGGCTACGGCCGGCGAACACGTCGTTGTCCGGAAGCGGAACCGTGGACCTCACAGATCTGCGGCGAAGCTTGTCAAGTGAGGCGTTCACGACGATGCGATGAAGCCAGGTGGTTACGGCTGAGTCTCCGCGAAACTGGCTGGCACGCTGAAAGGCCGAGATCAAGGCTTCCTGAAGAGCATCCGCCGCCTCATCAGGGTCACCTGTTGTCCGAAGCGCGACGGCCCAGAGACGATCACGGTGGCGTTCGATGATGGTGGTGAACGCGGATGGATCCCCTGACACGTGCAGCGCGAGCAACTCAGCGTCGCTCAACGCGTCACGATCCTCCATGGAATCTGAGCCTAATGCCGAAATAGCCGCGTGCTTGACGAGTTCGGTCACCCACGGACCTCGACTCCGGACACTCCGACCGAAAATGAGTCTGGGGAGGTCGGAGACTTGGGCAGGACCGGAAACCACAGCAGGACGTAGCGACCCACCTTTGCGCGTGGCGCCCGCAGTTCGATCGATCGACCGCCCGCCGGTGCACTCGCAAGCAGGTTCCAGGTACCCGGATCGCGATAGATCTTGTCGGAAACTCGGACCTCTGCCTCTGCGCCCACTCCGTCAAAGTCGATGGAGACCGAGTTCACTGAGTGGGCCGCACCCAGATCGAGAATGAGGCCCATGCCACCCTTCCCGTCTGCATCACTCGTTCCATAATTGCTCGTTGTCCACGCACTTGCCGTGTCGCCGTCAATGACCCGGGCAACGTCCGCCTCATTCTCCCGGCCCTTTCGGCCGTCCACCTTGCCATTGTCATTGTCATCGGCATAGGGGTCGAATGAGGTCACCGAAGTGACCGGGATTACTTGCTCGATCCCAACTTGAGTCTCAGTGATAGGTGTTGCTGTCGCTGTAAGGATTGTCGCAGCGATGGCCGCCTCTGGGTTGGGACGCCAAGGCCCCTCACCACCAGTGAAGAGAGCCCAGCCGAGCAGCGCAACGATTGCCACACCCGCGAGCCCGCCGATCACTGCGACAACTCGCCCGACGGTTCCGACTCCATCAGCACCGCTGAATGCGATGCCGGCGGATTCACCAGGGCCGGTGAGGTAATCACGCGACAGGCTGAGCATCGACACGAAAGCGGGTGCGTTGTTCACCATCAGCACCGATCGAGCCCGCTCGGCATCCTGCACGGAACGGGCGATGCAGTCGTCGACAGGACTCGGTACGTTCGCCGAGATGCGTGACGGGGGCAAGACGTGTCCGCCCGCCCTTGGAGCTCGTGGAAGGCCCACCGCTGGCAGACTGCCTGACCCCGGCCACACCCCTGCGAGCAGGAAATAAAGGAGGCTCCCGAGTCCATCGATGTCGGCTGCTTCGGGGGACAGGGTTGGATCGAGTTGACCCCAGAGCGCAGCATCGACGCCGAGTCCGCGCACGCGCACCTCGTGAGCATCAGTCACGATGACGCTTGATGGACGAAGGCGGCGGTGGCTGACGGCCGTTTCGGCGCCCGCGGCAATCGCACGGGCGACGTCATCGACGATTGACATCGCTCGTTCGAGGGGGAGTGGCTCCCATGACTGGGCGCGCATCATCTCCTCGAGTGTCACCCCTGTTGCCCATTCACTGACGATCGCGATGGTGGCGACGGAGTCACTCGTCGCAGGCACCTCAAAAATGTCAAGCACTCGCAGGAGGCGACGATCCTCAACGAGGGCAGAGGCTTGGGCCGCGGCGATGGCCCGCGAGGCTCGAGGATCGTCCTGCGGGAGGAGCCGAATTGACACGTCGCGGGCGAGCACCTCATCGAAACCACGCCAGAGGACAACATCGTGGTCCTCGCGTCGTGAGGCCACCTCGTCGAGCAAGGTGTAGCGCGCGATTCTCCGGGCATCGCTCACCGCTTGAACACCTTTCTCTTGACGACCTCCATCATCGCTGATACTTCACTGATTCGGAGTATCCAGGCAGCGACGAAATAGGCAACGGAGCCGGTTACTGCGACAGCCGCGACAGTGGCCAGCACCGCCCATTTGTCAGCGGTCGCCGGGCCGGTGACGTGGGTCGAGAGCAACGCCCGAACTCCGAGCATGCACAACAAAGCAACAGCACCCGCGCCCAGCATTCGGGCGACAGCTCCGATCGTTCTGGCTGAGTCAAGGCCTCCGACCCTGCGAGCGAGCATGAACCAGGCAACGGCCATGCCGATCCAGTAGCTGATGCCATACGAAAAGGCGAGGCTTGCAACCTGAGGACCGCCACTCCCGACGAGCCGAAAGAGTGGGACTGCGAGGGCCAGCCAGATGAGGCTGAACACCACGGTAATGAAGAACGGAGTGCGCGTGTCCTCGAGCGCGTAGAACCCTCGGAGCAGCACATAGAACAGGGTGAATGGAAGGAGCGAGAGCATGAACACGGACACGATCTGGCCCATGATGGCTGCCTGCGCAGGAATTGCCGCCCCATAGCCGAAGAGCAGCACGGCGATCCCTGAACCAGTGACAAGCAGGATTGCGGCGATCGGCACGATGAACGAGGCGGCAAGGCGCATCGTGGAACCGATTTCCCGACCGACCCGCGGCAGATCACCGCTGTGGGCGATTCGACTCAGAGCGGGGAGCATGGCCGTCACGATGGACACGGTGATGACACTGTGCGGAAGCATGAAAACGAGATGAGCCTTCTGATACGTGGTGAGACCCGCGGCCGTTACCCCTGCAACTGTTGCGTCGACGTTGGCCTGGGTGGCAAGCCGTGCGACGACGACGTAGGTCGCCTGGTTGACGAGCACGAGGGCAATCGTCCAGAAGGCGAGCACTCCGGCACGCCCGAGGCCTGCATCGCGCCAATCAAACCGTAGCCGCCAGACATGGCCGCTGCGAACGAGAAGCGGAATGAGGATGAGGGCTTGGACCACGACTCCCAGCGTGGTGCCGATGCCGAGGATCAAGACCTGTGACGAGGTGAGCACTCCGTCGGCTGCTGCTGAAGTGCCGGCCACCGAGATGAAGAGCAGGAACGTGGCGATGGCCACCACATTGTTCGCAATCGGGGCGAACATGGGCGCACCGAATTGACCACGAGCATTCAGCACCTGGCTGAGCATCGTGTAGATGCCGTAGAAAAGAATCTGGGGAAGGCACAGACGTGCAAAGGCCACGGCCAGTTCGAATTCTGCCTGTGGATAGTCGGCCGGGGTGTAGAGGTCAACGATGAGCGGAGCTGCAAGGACGGCGACGACAGAGAGCAGCAGGAGCACAGTGCCGACGAGCGTGAGGAGGCGATCGGCATAGGCCTTGCCATCATCCGGGTCGTCCTTCATCCGGCGTACCAGTTGCGGGACGAACACCGCGTTCAGTGCGCCGCCCACAACGAGGATGTAGATGATGGTCGGGAGGGAGTTTCCAAGCGAAAAGGCGTCAGCGACGAGGTAGAAGCCGAGAGCCGCGGCGGCCGCCACGTCGCGCATGATCCCGGTTAGCCGCGAAACAACAGTGCCTGACGCCATCAGTGCACTCGACCGCATCACCGTGCTCATGAAGCCTGGCTCCCGTCATCCTTGGGGGAACGCCACGCGTGGGTGCGGCGGATGCGCCGGGTGATCCCGATGACGACGAACACTGCGAGGGCAGCGAAGGCAAGAGCAACCACCCACCCTGCAGCGCGTGAGTACGCGGTTGAGATGAGCGAGATCGTGGCAGGGCTCCCGTACCGCGACCCGCTGGGCGTGAGGATCTGAACGGAGACGCTGAGCGGCTCGCCCCCGATCACCCTGGCCTCGAGATCGACGCTCACTTTCTTGCCTGGATCCACATGAATTCCGTTGAGCGGCTGTGATTCCAGACGCACGCCAGGCTGGCCGACGAGTGCCAACCCGACGGTGACGCCCTGATCTCCGTCATTGGCAATGGTCACGGGGACCCTGCCTGAATCCCCCGAAAAGATGACCGTGCCAGCAGAGAGCACTCGCACGGATGTGGTCCGCTTCAACAGGCCGGCGTTGATCGAGTCGAGGAGCTCGTCACCGACGGAGGGTTCCCCACGCCATGCGGATGATTGAGCCCGCAGAAGCGCTGCGGCATACGGCGGCCCGACAGCTGAAGGGTCGTCAAGGATGGCTGTAATGCGATCAAGTCGTGACTCAGCTGCCTTGATCCTGCTCATGAATTGAGCATCCAACTCCGCTGCCACGATGCCCGTGCCGTACGTCGCGCGCTTTCTCGGGGTTCGCGCCGCTCGGCGCAACTCCTCAAGATTGGCCGGTTGCAACCAAGGGGCCTGCGATGTCGCTCGGAGCAACGACTCAAGCAGATTCACGTCAGGGTGCCAGCGAATCTCGGCAGGCCCTGCCGCGAGGATGCGTCCAGCGGGGGCACCCGGCTCGGTGGCGATGATGGCAGTCTCGGCGAGGAACCGCTGCCGAGCCAAGACGACCTCTCCTTTGGTGCGCTGTCGGGCGCCGAGGGCGCTGGTAAGCCCGGCGTCCAGAAGGATGGCGTCAATCGAGCCCACCGCCGTGCCGAAATCAGCGATGCCGCTTGGCGTGAAGCCAAGCACCTCCGGGGTCATTGCCTCTGATGACAGGATCAGACGATCGATACCTGATTCGGCCAACAAGTTGGCTGTGCGCTTATCCATGCGCCCGGCCGGTGCCCATGCGATTCGGCCCTCGACTGGCTGCTCTATCACCCGCTCGGCAATGACTGGCGACCGAGTAATCGCCCGAACCACGTCGGTCTGGAGGCCGACCCGTCTGGCAGCACTCGCATCGATATCGGCGTAGGGAAGCGCGTGCACGATGGAACCGCGAACCGCGGTACGCAGACCATCGATCCATGCTCGTGCGCTCGCCGAGCGGTCACCGACAACGAGCTCACCATCGCGTAGCACCTGGTACCCGTTCGCGATATCGGATGCTGCCTGGAGCAGTTCAGAGTCTGCAATCCAGGTAACTGCCACCGGATTCGCCGCTGCGATGGACAGGAGATTCGCGAGCCGGCCACCCGGTGCGAGCGAGAGGGGCGTGCCGTCATTCAGAAGGGTTCCTTCAGCGTCTCGGGCCGGCCAATCGGCGAGCGGCCATAGCCAGGCAAGGCCGATTGGAGTGACATCAGCGCCCTTGGGGAACCAGGGCAGGAATGTCCGTTGGATCCCCAGCAGGCCGACACTCCCGTCGGATTGATTTCCGAGCGCTTCGACGGCGATGACGTACGTGCCAGGGCTGGAGAGGGGCAGGTCCGAAATCGGGATGACGATCTCGAACGGTGACTCCTCACCTGGCCGCAGGAGTTCATCGACGCTGATACTCGACCCCTCTACCGGGGATACCGAGATATCTCCGGGGGACGCCATCAGTGGTGTGTTCGCGACCTCTGACAACTGTCTTCGCTCGACGAGTGGTTGGAGTGACAGCGCGAGTCGAGTCGATACCTGCTCAATCGGCTGCGTCGATGAGTTCACCACCCGACCGGTGAGCCGAAGGAGGTCTCCCCGAGTGGGGATGAGGGGCGTGAACGCGTCGACTACGACGTTGATGACTGAGCCCACGGCAGGCGCGGCATGTGCCGGCGCGCCTACGAAAGGCCCGATCAGTATCCCCCCGAAGATGATGGGTGCGAGGGCACGAGTGAGGCGGGGCACTACCTCTCCGCGGGAAGCAGGAGCCCGGGCACCAAGTTCACGAGTCGACTCATATTCACGAGTCGACGTTCGTCGGGGTAGCGCAGGAGACCCGCAACATCGTGGATCGGAAACCAGGCCACTTCGACGACCTCGGCATCGGCATCGCTCAACTCGCCGCCGTCCGCCTCGAGGAGATAGTGATGGACCGTCTTGTGGACCCGCCGGTCTAGCGACATGAACCAGAAGTCGATCGTTCCGAGGGTTCCGATGACATGAGACTCGATCCCCGTCTCCTCATGCACCTCGCGCACGGCCGCATCCTCGGCGGTCTCCCCTGGCTCGAGGTGACCCTTGGGCATTGACCACACCAAGTGTCCTTTGCGGTCGTGCCGTGCGATCAGCGCCGCCCTCGCAACGGCCCCCGAACGGTCGAGCACCAGCCCGCCTGCGGAGGTCTCCTCCACAGTTGGCTTCCGCATGCTCATATCCGCAGGATAAACCCGGCCGCTCATTCATTACGCTCTGTGGGTGCCTGCCCACACCGAACGAGCCTTTCTCGAGCAACTGACGTCAGTGGCAGGCCTCTTGGATTCACTGGGGCGGCGTTTTGCTGAGCACGGGTTCGCGATCGCCTTGGTTGGGGGTCCGGTCCGTGACGCGATGCTGGGTCGCTGGCGGGAGGACTCCGATCTCGATTTCACCACCGACGCACGCCCGGAGGAGATCTTGTCGATCCTCTCCGAGTTCGCTGAAGCGACATGGGATGTCGGGATCAAGTTCGGGACAGTCGGATCCCGAATCCAAGGTCGTGAGTGCGAGATCACGACCTATCGAACCGAGCACTACGACGCCGAGTCGCGCAAACCTGCCGTCGCATTCGGTGATTCACTCGTCGGCGACCTGAGTCGTCGCGACTTCACGGTCAACGCGATGGCGCTCACGCTGCCGAATCTCGAACTCGTTGACGTCTTCGACGGTCGGGAGGACCTCAAGGCGAGACTCATGAGAACACCAGCGTCGCCGGAGCAATCATTCTCCGACGATCCGCTGCGCATGCTGCGTGCCGCTCGATTCGCATCCCAGTTGGGCTTTCACGTGGTGGCTGATGTCGTGATCGCGATGACCGAGATGTCGGCCCGGCTTGAGATCGTCTCAGCCGAGCGAATTCGAGACGAGTTCATGAAGATTCTCATGTCGAATGATCCGCGCGCCGGCCTTGAACTCCTTGTCGGCACCGGCCTCATCGAATACGTCGTCCCAGAACTCCCGCTACTTCAACTCGAGTTGGACGAACACCATCACCACAAGGATGTCTACGAGCACACCCTCACCGTTCTTGAGCAGGCAATCGGCCTAGAAACCTCGCACGTGCCAGCAAGCGGTCCCGACCCGGTGCTCCGCCTGGCCGCCCTCCTGCACGACATCGGCAAGCCACGAACCCGTCGATTCGAGCCGGACGGCAGGGTGTCGTTCCACCACCACGAAATGGTGGGCGCTCGAATGACCAAGAAGCGGATGCAGGCGCTCCGGTTCTCCGGCGAGATGACCGCCGATGTTTCCAAGCTCGTCGAACTGCACCTGCGCTTCCACGGCTACGGAACAGGCGAGTGGTCTGACTCGGCGGTTCGACGATACGCGCGCGACGCAGGTGATCAACTCACCAGACTGCACAAGCTCACACGGGCCGACTCAACGACCCGGAATAAGCGTCGGGCCGCTGCGCTGCAGCAGGCGTACGACTCTCTCGAGGAGCGGATCGCCATCCTCGCCGAGGAGGAGGAACTCAACGCACTGCGGCCTGATCTCGATGGCGCCCAGATCATGAAGATTCTCGGCATCGACCCAGGTCCGGTCGTGGGAGAGGCCTACCGCTATCTCATGGAGGTACGCCTCGACCGTGGCCCGCTGAGTGAACAGCAGGCCACGGACGCACTTATTGCGTGGTGGGCGAGTCGCTAGCTGGTAACGCCGGCAACGACTGCCGGCTCATCGACTGGCTCGACCCGATCCGGACCGATGAGGATTTCGAGCACGGTGAGAAGCCCCGCGGTGAGAAGGCTCAACCAGATGACGCGCTCCATCGACATCGCTGAACCGAGGGTGAGGACGAGCACCATGACGATGGCAATCACCCAGCGCAGCACTGGTGCGTAGGAACGGAACGAGCGGCGCACGCCTGCCGGCACGCCGGACCCCATGCTGTGCAGACCGCGAACAACGGCCATGCGCATGCTGGTCGCCGGTCGTGACACTCCGGCGAACCAACCTCCGAAGCCGATGATGATCCCGAGGACGAGAACAGCGACGAGTCCGGAGAGCAGGTAGCTGAAGAACGTGCCCCAGAAGCTTGACGCAGCGTCGGCGAAAACCGTGTCGGACAACTGCTTGACGAACACAGTCTCGGCGCCGTTCATGAGGACCCGGGTCGCCCCGCCACATGCGATGAGCGCAATGCCGACGGCAAGAACCATGCGGGAGCGATTGCGAGCAAGTGCGATGGACAAGCCGAACAGAATCGCAATGAGCAGCGGGAACCACTGAAGCACCGGTGCCGAAAGGCGGTAGAGGAGTTGGAGTTGGCCAATCGCTGCGGATTGTGCGAGGACCACCTGAGCATCGCTCGGCGGAATAGTGATCTTGGACGCGAGGTCGAAGCCGTTATTCACAAGAGTGCCCTGCACTGCGGTGAGCATCGATGAGATGTCGAGGACGATCTTGTCGCCCTGCACCTGAATTGGCCCGTTTGGCCGGTTTTCGAGGAGCGCGATAAGGCTGGCCTGCGCAACCTCATTCGTCGTGTACCAGATCTTCGCGAACTCCTTCGAGGCGACGAACGTGTGCACGAGCTCATAGACGAGGTTGTTGATGCCCGCTGCGATCGGGTCGGTCAACCTGTCAGTGATGGTCGGGTTCTGGATGAAACCCCCGAGGAAGTCACCGACGAGAGCGGACGTGTCAACCTGCTTGACGACCGCATCGGAGATCACCTTTGAGACGGCATCCTGCACTGCGGGGTCGTTGACGAGCGGGCCGACCGTCTCGAGGTACTGCGTGCTGTCGATCACTGTCTCGTGGCCCCAGTGGCCGATGAGAGCAACCGGGGTGACAATGACTGTGAAAATGAAGACGAGGAGCGAGGCAATCGCCCGAATCCCCCAACGCTTGCCGTTCGACATGTGCTCTCCTGACGCTTCCCTAGGTGACGTGCGGCATGAGCCTACGGCGTGAGGCCCACCGATACCAGAAGGCAGTGCCGAGAAGTAGCGCGCCGATGCCAAGAATGAGCGCAGGGGCCTGGCCCGACGAGGGGGCTCCGAAGGCCATGACGGTGATTCCGGTCACGAGGCAGACGTTGAGGACCATGTCGAAGATCGCGAAGACCCGGCCGAGGTGGTCATCTCGAACATGCCGCTGCACGAGGGTGTCGGCGCAGACCTTTACCCCCTGGCCGGCGAATCCGATGGATGCTGCGCCGGCGAGGAGCAGCGGCATTGAGGGGGTCATGGCCCCCGCGTAAACGAGGCCGACGCCGAAAACGCCCGCTTGGACGAGAGCGATGATCGACCATGTCACGGCACTGAAGCGGCGAGTCGCAGCGGGCGTGAGTACCGCAGCGATGAGCGCGCCTGCTGCGGCGAACCCCGTGATCACTGCGAACTCATTGAGCGCAGCGTCAGCTTCGGCAGCGGTGTTGAAGGTATTGCGCACGAGGAGTAGTGCCACGACGGTGAGGGCCCCGAAGGCAACCCGATGCGCACCAGCGACAGCAATAGCGCGGCCGGCGATTGGTGCGCGCAC
>CALPZT020000009.1 GCA_943328365.2 Bifidobacterium breve
ACTGCTGGATCGACCGTCGGCCTCGTCCTCATCGCCTGGCAGACCCTCGTCTTCGGGCTCGGCGCCTTCGTCGGCCTCTACGCACAGCCATACGGAGTCGTCTTCCGCAAGCTCATCTGCCCACGGCTCACGCCGCCAACCGAACTCGAGGATGCTGCGCCGCCCCGTTTCGCCCAGCTCGTGGGGTTTGCCTTCCTCGCCGTCGCCCTCGTGGCAACGTTGATCGGCGCATCGGCGGTGGCAGTCATCGCGATCGCGCTGGCGCTCGGGGCGGCCTTCCTGAACGCCGCATTCAACTTCTGCCTCGGCTGCGAGATCTACCTCATCAGCAAGCGGGTGCTCGTTCGCGCCTGAGCCCGCTAGTAGACGAGGGCCTGGGTCAAGGGCGCGACCGCTTCTTCGACGAATGCCGTGGCCCCCTTGATCCGAACTCCGGGCAGAAGGTCCTCGGCCGCAATGCCTCGCCGCTCAGCGCACTGAACGCAGAGCGTCACCGCTCCTACCTCAAGAATGGTTGCGAGGAGGGCGTCGAGCGGGGCCGAGCCGGCGAGGTCGAAGGCCTGAGCCCGCCCGGGGAGCGCAAGCCATGCTGACTCCCCGGTGAGCCACAGCGAGACGTCAATTCCGGAAGCGACGGCGGCCGCGGCCACCGTGAACGCCTGAGCGCAGCGCTCAGGATCCTCAGCACCTGCCGTGATCTTGACAAGTAAGCGAGCCGAGCCCTCCGGGGTCATGAAGGGTAGGCTGCCGCACATGGTCGACTCCGTCTACACCGGACTCCTCGTCGCCTCGCTCGCCATCGCGGGCCTGGTGTCCTTCTTCGTCGTGTTCCGTATGTTCAAGGGCGGGGTCTAGCCGTGGACGAGGCCAATGAATCTGCGATCCACGAGCAGTTGCTGCCGCTGTCCTGGCTGATCGGCCGCTGGACCGGCGTCGGTACCGGCCAGTACCCGTCGATTGAGGACTTCCGGTTCGGGCAGGAGGTCTCCTTCTCGACAGACGGCCGGCCTTTCCTCAGCTATGCATCGAGAAGTTGGCTCATCGACGATGAGGGCAACCGTGTCCGCCCGCTGGCAACGGAGTCCGGGTATTGGCGGCCGCGGCCGGGCAATCAGGTGGAGATGGAACTCGCCCACCCAACCGGCTACTCCGAGATCTGGTACGGGCACGTGGAGATCACGGGGCTCGAGAACGCTCGCATCACCGGCGCTCGGGCCGAGCTCCGCACCGACATGGTCGGGCGTACTGAGAGTGCCAAGGACTACTCGGGGGGCCACCGGCTCTACGGCCTCGTCGAGGATCGGCTGCTGTGGACATTCGACATGGCCGCCGTCGGCCATCCGATCACCAATCACCTCGCCGCGACCTTGAACCGTGTCGATGACAGCGCCCCCGGCTCATGATCGTCGACTGGGACCGCCGGCTGCGCGAGCACGGGTTTCGCATCACGCCGCAGCGGCAATTGGTCCTGGAGGCAGTTGAGCGCCTGCGGCACGGCACCCCCGAGGAAATCCTCGTCGAGGTCCAGCGCACAGCGTCCGGCGTCAATCTCTCCACTGTCTATCGGACCCTCGAAGTCCTTGAGGACGTCGGCCTCGTCACGCACGCCCACATTGGCCACGGTGCCCCCACGTATCACGCGGTCGACGAGCACATGCACATCCACCTCGTGTGCGACCGCTGCTCCAAGGTCATGAGCGTGCCGGCTGAGACCGCAGCGGAATTCGTCGGGGGCCTCAAGGCCGAGCATGGGTTCGTCACCGACATTTCGCATGTGTCGATTCATGGATGGTGCGTCGCCTGCATCGAGGCATCGCGATCAGACCTCGACGAGAGCGCTCAGTGAGCCTGAGCGCAGGCAGTGCCGTTCCACCTCCTGATACCGCGCCCGACCCGGGGGTTCCCTGGCACTTCGGTGATCCTCACAGTGAGCAGCGCAGGCTCGCGCAGGGCGAGGGGATCGTCGATTGCTCGAATCGCGGCGTGGTCACGGTGTCTGGGCTTGATCGGCTCTCGTGGCTTCACAGCCTGACGTCGCAGCATGTCGAGCACCTCGGGGTAGGTGAGTCTGCGCTCGCCCTCATCCTCAGCCCGCATGGGCATGTCGAGCATGAACTGCACCTCGTCGACGATGGTGCGATCACCTGGATCATCGCGCAGCCCGGCACATCGGCCGAACTCACGCGCTACCTGGAGTCGATGCGCTTCATGCTGCGCGTCGACGTCGCAGACGTGTCCGATGCCTTCGCGGTGGTGTGGGAGCCAGTCGCGGAAGCAGACCCCGCGAGCCCGACGTGGGTCGTGCCTGAGCCCTTCGCGTCTCGTGGCTATCGGGGTCGCGAGGTCATCATTCCGCGTGAATTGCTGGCCTCAAGGCTTGAGGGGGCAGTCCCTGCCGGAAGCTGGGCCCTTGAGGCGCTGCGGGTCGAAGCCGCAATGCCACGTCTGGGCCAGGAGACAGATCACCGCACGATCCCTCATGAAGTTGGCTGGATCCCATCAGCGGTGCACCTGCAGAAGGGCTGCTACCGGGGTCAGGAGACTGTTGCGCGCGTTCAGAATCTCGGAAAGCCGCCGCGCCGGCTCGTGCTCCTGCATCTCGATGGCTCCGATGAGGTGACGATCGCTCATGGCGACCCGGTGTGGTGGGGTGATCGCGAAATCGGCTGGGTGGGCTCGTTCGCCCGGCACTATGAACTCGGGCCCATCGCGCTAGCAGTGGTGAAGCGTAATGTGCCGGTCGACGCCGAGCTCGTCGTGCGCCACGGGCCAGGCGGAGAAGACGGCTTCATCGAAATCGCGGCCGCCCAAGAGGAAAAAGTCCCAGCCACCTGACCCCCATGCCGATCACCCCATGTCATGCGACAACCGGGGAAGGGATGGTGGTGTCGAGGGTTATGGTCATTGGGCCGTCGTTGACGAGGCTTACCCGCATGTCGGCTCCGAAGATTCCGGTCGCGACCGGAGCGCCGCGGACACGAAAGCGCTCCGCCACCGCATCGACGAGCGGTTGCGCGATCGGCCCCGGAGCGGCGGCGTCCCAGGTGGGGCGCCGGCCCTTGCGCGTGTCGGCGTAGAGCGTGAACTGGCTGATGACGAGCACGGGCAGACCGAGGTCAGCGGCCGAGACCTCGCGCCCCGCGTCGTCAGGAAGCACCACCCCGGCTGCCGAGGCATGGTCGTGGCCGAAGATTCGCAGGTCGTAGATCTTGTTCGCGAGTGACGCGGCGACTGCTGCGGTGTCATCGTGAGTGACGCCGACGAGGACGACGAGACCGGGACCATCGAATGAGCCCACCACCGCTCCGTCGACTGAAACGAAAGCCCCGTCTGCCCGCTGCACCACCGCTCGCATGAGCCAAGCGTGCCATGATGCGCCGGTGACCAATCGCGAGCCCGCCATGATCGCCGAGGTCGTGCGAAGCGGCTTCGTTGAAGGCACGCATGTCGGCCATGCGGTCATCGTGAACCCCAGCGGCGAGGTTGAGCGAGCATGGGGTGACCCAGACGTCGTCATCTTCCCCCGTTCGTCGAACAAGCCAGTGCAGGCATCCGCGATGGTGCACGCGGGCCTCGACCTGCCACCGGAACTGCTCGCGCTCAGTGCCTCATCCCATAGCGGAGAGGTCATGCACCTCGACGGGGTCGCTCGGATTCTCGCGTCGACCGGCCTTGACGAGACGGCGTTGCAGACACCGGCCGATTTCCCGCTCGACTCGATCGAGCGCGACGCTTGGATCCGAGAGGGCAGGGGGCCGGCTCGGATCGCCATGAACTGCTCCGGGAAGCATGCATCGATGCTCGCCACCTGCCGAGTGCAGGGCTGGAGCACCGATGACTACCTCATGCCGGAGCACCCCCTGCAGCGGGCGATCTCGGATCACCTGGCGAACCTCGCGGGTGAGCCCATCGCGCACATGGGTGTCGACGGCTGCGGCGCTCCGGTGCTGGCACTGAGTCTCGCCGGCCTGGCCCGGTCGCTCTCGGCATCCGTGCAGGCGGAGGCCGGAGCACCTGAGCGCCGCGTGGTTTCGGCGATGCGATCGCACCCGGAGTTGGTGGGCGGTTCGCGTCGTGATGTCACGGCATTCATGCGGGACGTCCCTGGCCTCGTCGCGAAGGACGGGGCTGAGGGTGTCTACGTCATGGCATTCGAGGACGGTCGGGCCGGGGCACTCAAGGTGTGCGATGGGTCGGATCGGGCACGCATCGTGGCCGCCGCCGCATTGCTCGTCGCCATGGGAGTAGACGAGACGCTCGTTGCCGGGCACCGCGAACTGCCCTTGCTCGGGGGTGGGCGCCTCGTCGGCCGGGTGCGGTCAACGATCGCTTGAGATCGGGACGCTAACTGCTGCAAGCATCTCCGCTTGCAAAAGCAAGCACTGTCAGGCACCATGAGGTCATGGCACGAATCGACGTCAGCGGCCTTGGCGACTACATCAAGGCACAGCGGGACTTGGCGCAGATGTCACTGCGGCAGCTCGCGAACGCTGCGGAGGTTTCCAATCCCTACCTGAGCCAGGTGGAGCGGGGGCTGCGCAAGCCCAGTGCCGAAATCCTTGCCCGCATCGCCCAGGGCCTGCGGATCTCCGCGGAAACCCTGTACGTGCAGGCCGGGATTCTGGCCGATCGAGAGGGCGATGAGACCGTGACCACGGCCATCGCAGCCGATTCGACCCTCACTGAACGGCAGCGAACCACGCTGCTGCAGATCTACGCCGCATTTCAAGCAGAGAATCGCGGCAATCGAAAGGACACCGAACATGACCACTGAGCAGACCGCACACGAGAGCACGGCCGCCGAGCCGGCAGCAGCACCGAAGGCCACGACGAAGCCCGCGGCGAAGGCAAGCAGCAAGCCCAAGGTGGCATCGACTACGTCGGTCAAGGGAGCTACCGCGAAGGTGGCCAGCACCACGAAGGCGTCAACCGCCAAGGCGGCGGCAACGGCTAAGGAGACCGTGTCGCGGTTCAACCTGCCCTTCGAGGTCCCGAGTTTCGACCTGCCGAAGATTGATTTCCCGAGGATTGATTTCCCGAGGTTCGATCTCCCGAAGTTCGACCTGCCCAAGGTGGACCTGCCGAAGGTGGACCTGCCGAAGGTCGATTTTGCCAGGCTCGACCCGCGCGAACTCGATGTCAACGCGCTCGCAGCCAGCGCCAAGGGCGCTGCGGCAAGTGCGAAGGGCAAGGCCACCGCGGTCTCGTCGGATGTGCGAAAGAACGTCACCCACACGGTCACCCTCGTCCGCGAGGCCGTCGGGATCTGACCGCTGCAACGCCACGATGGGTTGTGCGTTAGCGTGAAGGAATGTTTGGAGCGGTTCAAGACCTCGTCATCTTCGCGCTGTGGATCGTCCTGCTTGTCGTGAAGGGCGCCGCATTCATCGATTGCGTGCGGCGCCCACCGCAGGCGTTCCCGGCGGTCGGCCGAAAGTCCAAGGTGCTGTGGCTGGTGCTCACCGGCCTTGCTGCACTGGTCGGCCTCCTGCCGGGCGCGACCCTCGACATCTTCGGCATCGCCGGCACCGTGATCGCGCTGGTGTACCTCTTCGACGTTCGGCCGAAGATCGTCGAGATCACCCGGCGCTGATGGCCGCGACCGAGGCTGCAGCCGGCGTTCGGTCATCCGATGAGTGAATTACCCCTTGCCCTGCGCAGCCACTGCCGCTGATGCCTCGGCGGCCGCAGCCGGATCGAGGTACTCGCCCCCCGGCACGATTGGCTTCAGCTCCTCATCGAGCCGGTAGACGAGCGGAATGCCGGTGGGGATGTTGAGCCCGGCGATATCGGCGTCGGAGATGCCATCGAGGTGCTTGACGAGGGCGCGCAGCGAGTTGCCATGCGCGGCGACAAGGACGGTGCGCCCCGCACGAAGGTGCTCGGCGACGATGACGTCCTCCCAGTAGGGGATGAGACGGTGCACGACATCGGCAAGGCACTCGGTCGCAGGACGGGTTTCGGGCGGAAGGGCGGCGTACCGGGTGTCATGGGTCTGCGCCCACGGATCCTCCGGGGCGATCGGCGGCGGGGGAACGTCATAGGACCGCCGCCACAGCATGAACTGCTCCTCGCCGTACTCGTCGAGGGTTTCCTTCTTGTTCTTGCCCTGTAACGCGCCGTAGTGACGCTCATTGAGGCGCCAGTTGCGGACCACCGGAATCCAATGGCGGTCGCAGGAGTCGAGCGCGAGTTGCGAGGTTCGTATGGCGCGACGCAGCAGCGAGGTGTGGACGACGTCAGGCAGAATGCCAGCCTGGGCGAGCAGCTCGCCACCGCGGATTGCCTCGGCAACGCCCTTGTCGTTCAGATCGACATCGACCCAGCCGGTGAACAGGTTCTTCGCGTTCCACTCGCTCTCGCCATGGCGCAGAAGGACGAGGGTGTACGGGGCATTCGAGGCTGACGTCATGGACATATCCTGCCGGACGCCGCGTTCGGTCTAGTCGGCGTGTTCGGTGGCAGGTGCGAGGTCGGGCGGCTGCTTGATCATGTGCTCGAAGGCTGCAAGATTCTCGGTGGACTCGCCACGACTGACCCGCCAATCCCACTCGCGCTGAATCGCGGAGGCGAAGCCGAGTTCGAGAAGGGTGTTGAACGAGCCATCCGAATAGGTGAGGACGCTGCCGAGCAACCGGTCGAGTTCACCGGCGTTAACCGACGTGAGCGGCACCTTGCCGGTGAGGTAGATGTCGCCGAGGTGGTCGATGGCGAACGCAACACCGTACATCCGTCGATTCTGCTCAAGGAGCCAGGCGTGCACCGATGCGGCGTTCTCGTCAGGCCGGCGAGCGACGAAGGCGTTAATCGTGAGGGCATGCGCGCCCACGGTCAATGAAACGGTGGTCTTGAGCTTCTTGGTACCGGGTAGTTCGACAACGAAGGTCGTAGGTGCCGGCTGCTCGTAGTCGATGCCCGCATCATCCAAGAGCTCGGCGAGCGATCGCGCCGAAGGACTCGGCTGCATCAGCGACCCGAAGCAAGCTGGACTCCGGCGGCCCAACCGCTCAGGGCGAGGTCGTAGGTGTGGAGGAGTCCGGTGGTGGTCGATGCCCAGCCGAACGAGGCAGCGTGCATGCGGGCTCCATGACCGAGTTCTGCCAGCCGGCCGGGCTGGGAAAGCAGTGAGGTCAGCACTGCGGCGTAGTCACTGGGATCGTGGCCCTGGACGAGGATGCCGCTGGTGTCGTGGAGGACAGCGGTCCGCAGGCCACCGACGGCCGCGGCCACGACCGGCGTTCCGCAGGCCTGTGCCTCGACGGCGACAAGCCCAAAAGACTCGGAGTACGACGGCACGACGGCAATATCGGCCACCCGGTACCAGTCGACAAGCGTCGACCGATCGCCCGGCGGCTCGAATCGAACCACGTCGGTGATCCCCAGCTCGGCGGCGAGATCGACAAGCGATGTCGGATGCTCGAGGCCGGTTCCGGATGGTCCGCCGCACACGACGACCACGAGCCGAGAGCGCAGACCTGGGTCCGACACGAGCATTCGAGCAGCAGCACGCAGCAGGATGTCGGGAGCCTTGAGCGGCTGAATTCGTCCGACGAACAACAGAACAACGGCATTGTCAGCGATCCCGAAACGCCTGCGCGCGACCGAAGGATCCCCCGGGGTGAACTGCTCGAGGTCGACACCGGGATGGACGACATCGACGGTGAGAGGATCGGCGCCGTAGAGCTCGATGAGCTGCGTGGCTTCGTCCTTCGTATTCGCGACGAGCCGAGCTGCTGCGTTGACAACCTGCTCCTCGCCGATCAATCGCACCATCGGCTCCGGAGTGTCGCCGGCTGCGAGCTCGAGGTTCTTCACCTTCGCCATCGTGTGCATTGAATGGACGAGCGGCACGCCCCAGCGTTCGGACGCCAGCCAGCCGACCTGGCCGGAGAGCCAGTAGTGCGAATGGATGAGGTCGAACCAACCCTCAGGATGCGCTGCCTCGACTCGCATGACGCCCGATGTCACCGCGCAGAGCTGGCCCGGTAGATCGGCCTTGAGCAAGCCCTCATACGGTCCTGCCGTCACGTGGCGGACGAGGACGCCCGGGGCGAGCTCGACGGTCGGCGGAAGATCCGATGAGGTTGCGCGGGTGAAGATCTCGACGGCCGTGCCTGCCGAGGCGAGACGCTTCGCCGTCTCGACGATGTAGACGTTCATTCCTCCGGCGTCGCCAGTGCCCGGTTGGTCCAGCGGCGAGGTATGAATGGAGAGAACGGCGACCCGTGCAGGTTTTGGCGGCCGCAGGAGACGCTGTGCTGTCACGTCTCTCCTCGCTTCCGCGCTCGTACCGAGCCGCTCGCTTGATTCGCGGGTCGACGTCTCGATCCCGTGGGTTCACACTGCACAGAAGTGTGGCGCATTCCACCGGATCGGGCCACCGTAGGCGGCCAATCCGGGAGTAGCCGGCATCTAGTCGAGGCTGACCCCGACGTAGGGCTCGCCGGTGACGATGGTGACAACGCGCCTCGTGACCGAAACGGCGTGATCGGCGTAGCGCTCGTAGTAGCGGGAGAGCAGCGTCACGTCGATGGCGGCTTCAACTCCATGTGTCCACGACGGCGAAAGCACGATCGTGAAGAGCTCTCGGTGCAAACGGTCCATCTCGGTGTCGTGGGCCGCGATGTCGGCGGCGAGCGAGACATCCTTGGTGGCGATGACGGACCCGGTCTTGGAGACGATCGCCTCGGCCAGGCCTCCCATGACCGCGAAGGTCCCGCGCAACTCTTGCGGTACTGCGGGGCGTGGGTAGCGCATGCGGGCCTGCTTTGCGACATGCTCGGCGAGGTCACCCATGCGCTCGAGCGAGGCTGCGATGCGCAATGCGCCGATGACGACTCGGAGGTCACCGGCTACCGGCTGACGCAAGGCGATGAGGTCGAAGCAGCGCTCCTCGATGGCACCGGTGAGTGCATCGACCTGGACATCGCCTGCGATGACGGCCTCAGCCATGGTGAGATCGGCATCGAGCAGTGACTGAGTGGCGCGATTCATCGCCGAACCGACGAGTCGAGTCATCTGAACGAGATCCTCGTTCACGGACAGGAGTTCTTCGTCGTATCCGGCTCTCATGGGCCGAGTCTAGAACGCATCGGCCACCGAACAAGGCAGGAGCGTGAACGCGGAGCATCCTGAAGATGAACAACACCAACGCAGGGTGAATCTCCAATGAACCCTCAGCGGCTACCTGCTCGCGTGATTTCCGATCGGTGTGCTCCGCTCATATTCTTCAGGTGTGTCACGACGGCTGGTCGCTCCGACCGCTCCCGCGCAGGATCCTGGCGAACTACGCTCCGGCAACCTCCCCGTCGTCCCTGACGAGGTAGTCCGCGTGCTCAGCGTGCTGCCCTCAGCCTCAATGGTCGTGAGTGCCGATGGCCTCGTTCTGCGGGCCAGCGCTCGCAGCCAGGCCCTTGGTCTGGTGAACCGAAGCCTCGTCACCGTTCCCGATATCGCCCGTCTCATCGACAAGGTCGCCGGCGACGGTGAGGCCCGTGAGCAGGAGATGCGGGTTCGCCGGCCCCCGCTCGGCCGCGAACTGCTCGAGCTTCGGGTCAGGGTTGCACCCCTGGGTACCGGCGCCATTCTCGTCCTCATAGATGATTTGGCGGAGGAGCGAAGGGTTGATGCGGTGCGGCGGGATTTTGTCGCAAATGTCAGCCACGAGCTCAAAACGCCCGTCGGCGCTCTGTCGCTGCTGGCCGAGGCAGTCCTCGCCGCGAGCGATGACGCTGATCAGGTCCGGCATTTCGCCGAGCGGATGCAGATTGAGGCGGCGCGGCTCAGCCACCTGGTGCAGGACGTCATCGACCTGTCCAGGCTTCAGGGCGACGACCCGCATACGCACGCGGAGATCGTCGATGTCGACGACCTCGTCGATCGCTCGATTGATGAGGTTCGCACCGTTGCCGCGGCGAGCAATGTCGACTTCATTGTCGGCGACTCATCGCACGCCTCGATCTACGGTGACAGAGGGCAACTGCAGACTGCCATCCGCAATCTGCTCGCCAATGCCGTGGCGTATTCCCCAGGGGGCACGCGAGTGGCCGTTGAAGCGCGGGTCACGGGCTCGATGGTCGAGATCTTGGTGAAGGACCAAGGCATCGGGATACCGTCCAATGATCTTGACCGGATTTTCGAGCGCTTCTACCGCGTTGATCCTGCTCGCTCTCGGGTCACGGGCGGCACGGGCCTCGGACTTTCGATCGTCAAGCACGTCTGCCAGAACCACGGCGGTGAATGCACGGCGTGGTCTGAGATGGGGGTCGGCTCGACGTTCACGCTGCGGTTGCCCCTCTATGGCGCTGATCCCGATTCCGGACCCGTTGCCCAGCACATTGCCCTTGAACAACTCACGATGCCGGAAGCAGAGGTGCTCGCATGACGCGCTTGCTCGTGGTCGAGGACGAGGAGTCGTTCTCCGACGCACTGTCATTCATGCTGCGACGCGAGGGCTACGAGGTGGTCGTCGCGGGAGACGGACTGAAGGCGGTCGAGGAGTTTGACCGTCACGGGGCCGACCTCGTGCTCCTTGACCTCATGCTGCCGGGCATCTCGGGTACCGAGGTGTGCCGGCAGATTCGAACGAAGTCAACCGTGCCGATCATCATGCTCACCGCCAAGGACGGCGAGGTCGACAAGGTCGTTGGGCTCGAACTCGGTGCCGACGACTATGTGACGAAGCCGTTCTCGTCGCGCGAACTCCTCGCGCGGGTTCGCGCAGTGCTTCGCCGTCACGGCGAGATCGATGAACTCCTCCCCGCCGTGATCGAGGCTGGCCCGGTTCGCCTCGATGTCGACCGGCACGCGGTGAGCGTCCGAGGTTCCTCTGTCACCTTGCCGCTCAAGGAATTCGACCTCCTCGAGCTCCTCGTCCGAAACTCGGGCAGGGTGCTCACCCGGTCGCAGCTCATCGACCGGGTATGGGGGGCCGACTATGTCGGAGACACCAAGACCCTCGATGTCCACATCAAGCGGCTGCGCGCGAAGGTCGAGGTCGATCCGGCGAATCCGGTGCACATCCAGACGGTTCGAGGCCTCGGCTACCGATTCGAGTCCTGAAAGCTTGAGATGTCGGTGGCAGGACGCTACTGGAGGGGCTTGGACGCCGGATTCGGGGCGATGCCCTCGTAGTATCCGGTCGGCGGAACGCTGAGCACCGAGAAGGACCTCACTCCCGCGTTCTCGAACTGCATCGTGACCGGCACGTAACTGCTTGACGCAATGTCAAGCTCGTAGGTGTTGAGCCAGAAGTCGCCGTCATAGCCGAAGTTGACCGCGGTGGCTGGGAGAAGCTCGCCGGCACCCGGCGTGACGTATGCGGGGACTCCATTGATCGTGACCCCGAGCAGCCGATCGGCGACCCGGCCCGTGTTCACGAGCGTGGTGATGAGCGTGCCGCTCTTGGAGCCCGTCGGCCCGGTGACGAGTGTGGCGTTCTCGATGCGCACATCACCGACGATCTCCTGGGTACCGTTGCCGGAGTTCATCGTGCTCTGCGCGTTTGTCGTCGCGTCGAAGCCGCTATAGCAGCCCGAGAGCAGTGGGCTCGCGGCTAGCGCGAGGCCACCGAGAAGGAGGGCGGAACGGCGGGGGGTCAGCTTGCGTCTCGTCGTCGTCACGGATCAAGGGTATCGGCAGGAATTGAGTGCTGTCTTCGCGTGGTAGCCTAAGCATTCGGAAAGGGGCTTCACTCCATGGCTTTTAGCGTCGGCGACACCGTTGTCTACCCTCATCACGGGGCTGCACTCATTGAGGCTCTCGAGATTCGCACTGTCCGGGGCGAGGAGCGTGAGTATCTCGTCCTTCGCGTCGCTCAGGGTGATCTCACGGTTCGCGTGCCCTCTGACAACGTCGATCTCGTGGGTGTTCGTGACGTCGTAAACCAGGAGGGCCTCGACCGGGTGTTCAATGTGCTCCGTCAGCCCTACACCGAGGAGCCGACCAACTGGTCGCGCCGGTACAAGGCGAATCTGGAGAAACTCGCATCCGGAGACGTCATCAAGGTCGCGGAGGTCGTTCGCGACCTGTGGCGACGCGAGCGCGAGCGCGGCCTGTCCGCAGGAGAAAAGCGCATGCTCGCCAAGGCCCGTCAGATTCTCGTGAGCGAACTTGCTCTCGCCGAGAAGACCAACGAGGACAAAGCCGAGGCGATCCTCGACGAGGTCCTCGCCTCATAGGCTGACGTGACCGCCGAAGGGCGAACCGCGGCCATCGTTCCGGCAGCCGGTCGCGGTGAACGACTTGGGCCCGGTGCTCCGAAGGCACTCAGGCTCCTCGGCGGAGCCCCGCTTCTCGTCCATGCGGTGCGGGCGTTAAGCGCGTCGCACGCGGTCGGTCTCATCGTTCTGGCAGTGCCGGCCGATCAGATCGATGAGGTCCGGGCCCTGCTCGATGAGCCGGGCCTGGCGACCGAGATCGTGATCGTGGCCGGTGGTGAAACCCGTCAGGAATCAGTGTCATTGGCGCTGCTTGCGCTGCCGGACCACATCGAGGTTGTCCTCGTGCACGACGCCGCACGGCCCCTTGTGCCGGCTGAACTCGTTGCGGCCGTCGCGGCTGCTGTCCATGCCGGCAACCCGGCAGTCGTTCCGGGCATGCCGCTTGTCGACACGATCAAGCGCGTCGACGATGAGGGTCACGTTGTCGTCACTGTGGACCGAGATGTTCTGCGCGCGATCCAGACCCCCCAAGGCTTCAACCGTCGGCTGCTCGAGTCCGCTCACGCTCGTGCTGATGGAGGGTTGGCGACTGATGATGCGGGCCTTGTCGAGATGGCCGGCGAACGGGTGCTCGTCATCTCCGGGCATGAGGAGGGGTTCAAGGTGACCCGGCCGATCGACCTCGTCCTTGCCGAGGCGTTGCTGGCTCGTCGTCGCGCTGCGGGTCAGGTCGCATGAACGCGATTCCGTTCGTTGGCATCGGCACTGACGTCCATGCCTTTGAGCAGGGCCGCCCGCTGTGGCTGGCTGGGCTGTTGTGGCCGGGCGAGCCAGGTCTCGCCGGTCACTCCGATGCGGATGTTGCTGCCCATGCGCTCTGTGATGCGCTGCTCTCTGCGGCCGGACTCGGTGATCTTGGCGAGGTCTTCGGCACGGATGATCCGAGGTGGTCCGAAGCCGCGGGCGTCACCCTGCTGGCCCACACCGCCCACCTTGTTCGTGAGGCAGGATTCGTGATCGGCAACGGATCAGTGCAGGTCATCGGGAATCGACCCCGGATCGGTCGCCGACGCCAGGAGGCCCAGGATGTCATGAGCGCGGCAATCGGCGCCCCGGTTCGAGTGTCGGGCACCACGACTGATGACCTTGGCCTCACTGGTCGGGGCGAGGGGGTCGCCGCGATCGCGGTGGCAACCGTCGTGGCGGACGCGATCTTGGGTAGCGGGGGTACGGTGAGCGCATGACCGAGCATTTTCCGGAAGCCGTTCTGGCGATTCTCGACGCCCCGGAGTTTGCGACACTCGCGACCATCCAGCCCGATGGTCAGCCGCAGTTATCCGTGGTGTGGTTCGCGCGCGACGGCGATGACCTCCTCATCTCCACGGTGCAGGGCCGGCGCAAGTACCTCAATCTGGTCGCGGACCCGCGGGCGACCGTGCTCGTGTACCCCAAGGCGAATCCATACACATACGTCGAGGTACGAGGCACAGTCACATTGACGACTGCAGGCGGTCGCGAACTCATCGATCGCCTCAACGCTGAATACACCGGCGGCGATCGATACACGGGCGATGACGGCAGCGACAACGTCCGCGTCGTCGTCCGGCTTACCCCGACCAAGGTCATCGTCTGCTAGGCCCAGCCCCGTCCTCCTGCCACGATTGCTCCACCGAACACAACGACCAACGACGAGAAGATCGGTAGCCCTCCGCCGTGCCGCTATCCCTGTATGACACCGCATCGCGAACTGTTCGCGAGTTCGTTCCCATTGCCCCGGGCAAGGTCGGCATCTACCTGTGCGGTGCGACGGTTCAGGCCCCGCCCCATGTCGGTCATATCCGGAGCGGTGTCTCCTTCGATGTCCTTCGCCGCTGGCTCATGGCGCGCGGATACGACGTGACATTCATTCGCAATGTCACCGATATCGACGACAAGATCATCCACGATGCGGGTCACGAGGACATCCCCTACTGGAGCCTCGCGATGCGCAATGAGCGGGCGTTCAGTCGTGCCTACGAGGTACTCGGATGCCTGCCCCCGACCTATGAGCCGCGCGCGACCGGTCATATCCCCGAGATGATCGAACTGATGGAGCGCCTCATCGAGCGCAACCACGGATACGCCGTGCGCGGCGACGTCTACTTCGATGTTCGCAGTTTCGAGGGCTATGGCTCGCTCAGCGGGCAGCGCATCGACGACATGCTCGCCTCCCCGGATTCGGCGGCCAAGGAGAAGCGCGACCCGCGCGATTTCGCCATGTGGAAGTCCGCAAAGCCGGGCGAACCGTTCTGGCAGACACCCTGGGGCCCGGGGCGGCCCGGCTGGCATGTCGAGTGCTCGGCAATGGCCGGCAAGTATCTCGGCGAGCAGTTCGATATCCATGGTGGCGGGCTCGACCTCATCTTCCCCCACCACGAGAATGAGATCGCCCAGTCGAAAGCGGCCGGCTGGGCGTTCGCGAACTTCTGGATGCACAACGCCTGGGTGACGACCTCCGGGGAGAAGATGAGCAAATCCCTCGGGAATTCGCTCCTCGTTGACGAGGTCGTGAAACGAATCGCCCCCGTCGAATTGCGCTACTACCTCGTGAGCGCGCACTACCGATCGATGCTCGAGTACTCCGACGCGGCGGTTGCCGAGGCTGGGCAGGGGTACCGCCGGATCGAGGGCTTCCTTCAGCGCTCCCTCGAGATGCTCGGTGGCGGGAGCGAACTGCTCGCCGTCGACCCAGCATTGCGCCCCCAGGAATTTGATGACGCGATGGACAACGACCTCGCGGTGCCGCAGGCATTGGCTGTGCTGCACGAGGTTGTTCGCCGCGGCAACGCGGCACTCGCCGAGCAGCGGATGGCCGAGATGAGCGCGGCCTTCGGTGCGACGCTCGCGATGCTCGACGTGTTCGGACTCAATCCCTGGGACCCACGTTGGGCATCCGAGGGCTCGACCGGTACGCAGGCAACGGAGGTTATCGACGCGCTCGTCCGAGTGCTCATGACCCAGCGACAGGAGGCGAGGTCGCGAAAGGACTTCGCCGCCGCAGATGCGATTCGCGACGGTCTGGATCAGATCGGGATTCGCATCGAGGACACCGCGCAGGGTGCGCGCTGGACGCTTGAGAAGTAGGGACTGAACATGGCAGGCAATTCCCAGCGACGTGGCGCGATGCGCAACGACGGCACGAAGAAGGGCGCGACTGTCGGCTCGGGCGGACAGCGGCGCAAGCAACTCAAGGGTCGCGGTCCGACGCCGAAGGCCACGGAGCGGTCGTACCATCCGGCAGCTCGTCGTGAGCGCGCGGCCATCAAGCGCGCTGAGGAGGGCAAGGACCACCCGCCGGCGTCGGCTCGGCGGCGCACCGCCCGCGAGGAAGCGAGCATGCTCATCGGTCGCAACCCCGTTGTCGAGGCGCTGCGTGCCAAGGTCCCGGCGAAGGCGCTCTATGTCCAGGTGAAGATGGAAAGTGATGATCGCTGGCGCGAGGCACTTCGCCTAGCCGTTGCATTCAACATCCCCATCCTTGAGGTGTCGCACACCGACATGGATCGCCTCACCGACGGCGGCGTCCATCAGGGACTTGCGCTCGCTGTCCCGGCCTACGACTACTCGGATCTCACCGATGTCTCGACCGGCACGCTCCTTGTTGCCCTCGATGGCGTGACTGATCCGCGCAATCTTGGCGCAATCGTCCGCTCCGCGGCCGCATTCGGAGCTGACGGCGTCATCATCCCGAGCCGTCGCTCAGCCGGGGTTACCGCGGGTGCCTGGAAGGCGTCGGCTGGTGCGCTCTCGCGTGTTCGCGTGGCTCAGGTGACGAACCTGACCAGGTCGCTCGAGACATTGCAGGAGCAGGGATTCACCGTTGTCGGGCTCGCAGCCGAGGCCCCGCAGTCGGTAAGCGGCCTCCCGGCAGATGTGCTCACCGACAAGCTCGTCCTCGTCATCGGGTCAGAGGGCGAGGGTCTGTCAAGGCTCGTCGGCAAGACGTGCGACTGGATCGCGAAGATCGGCATGCGCTCAGATACTGAGTCGCTCAACGCGTCGGTCGCAGCGGGTATCGCCCTTCACTCGGTATTCGCCGCTCGAACCTGATCAC
>CALPZT020000010.1 GCA_943328365.2 Bifidobacterium breve
ACCGGATGTCGTCACCGAGCAATCGTCTCGCATGCAGCCCCGCTGCTGCGACAGCGCGCGCGGGCAGCTCGGCGTATCCTTCAACTCGTGCCTTCGACGCCAGTTCGAGGGTGCAACACATCAACGACGCGTGCCCGGCACGCGCATCCGCCCAACGCGAGGAGTCGCCATGCCCGCTGAAACCCGTTCCCTCAAGGACTCTGTCGTCGCCATCACCGGCGCGACCGCCGGAATTGGCGCGGCCACCGCACGCCTGCTCGTCGAGGCGGGCGCGAAGGTAGCCCTTGGCGGTCGGCGCGAGGAGCGTCTCACCGCCCTTGTCGATGAGTTCGGTGCCGAGAATGCTGTCGGCGTCGTGTGCGACGTGTCGATCCCCGCCGACAACGCCCGGCTCATCGCTGCCGCAACCGGCCGCTGGGGTCGAATCGACTCGGTTGTCCCGAACGCGGGCATCGGCATCTACGGCGGCATCATGGACACCTCAGACGAGCGGCTCGCCGAGATGATGCAGACGAACTTCGCCGGCACCGTCTGGACTGTTCGCGCGGCGATCCCCGAGATGCTCCGCACCACGGGCGGCGGCGACATCGTCATCGTCTCGAGCGCCGCGGGCCTTCGCGGCGGGGCTGATGAGGCCGTCTATGCGGGCACCAAGTTCGCCCAGGTCGGCCTTGCCGGCGCGATGGACCGCGAATTGCGCGAGCAGGGTATCCGCGTGACCGCTATCTGCCCGGCCGGCGTCGAGACCGAGTTCGCCATTGGCGACGGACGCACCGCAGGCGACCCGGCGCTTGGCGATTACATGCGCGCGGAAGACGTCGCCTTCGCAATCGTCACGGTTCTGACGCAGCCGCGGCGGGTGCGCACGACCATCTGGTCGCTGTGGTCCATGGGCCAGCAGGGCTGAGAGCGCGATCATGAGCGAGCAATCGACTGGCATGACACATCGCCCCCTGGGGTCGACCACGGGGATAACGGTCTCCGATCTCGGGCTCGGCCTATGGGCCGTGGCCGGCAGCGAGTGGGGGCCGGGCGACGACGCTGCATCACTCGAAGCCATCGAGGTTGCACTGGAGGCCGGGGTCACGTTCTTCGACACCGCCGACATCTACGGCGATGGCCACTCCGAGGAGCTCCTGGGTCGCGCGATGGCGGGCCGCCGCGATCAGTTCATTGTCGCGAGCAAGATCGGCTGGAACGGATTCGACCGCGAGGCGAACTGCTCGCGGTACGACACCGTCGAGTCGATCATCAGCGGCGTCGAGACGTCATTGCAGCGACTCGCCACTGATCACCTCGATGTCATCCAGTGCCACATCAACTACGGCGAGCCGAACACCGATGTGTTCATCGAGGGCTTCCGCGAGCTCAAGGCCCAGGGCAAGGTTCGCGCCTGGGGCGTGAGCACCGGCGACTTCGAACATCTACGTCACTTCAACGCCGGCGGCGACTGCGACGTCCTGCAGATCGACTACTCGATCCTCAACCGGATTCCCGAGCAGGAGATCCTTCCCTACTGCGCCGAGCACGGCATCGGGGTCATCGTTCGCGGCCCGCTGGCCATGGGCCTGCTCGCCGACAAGTTCACGGCCGAGAGCCGCTTCCCCGCGGGCGACTTCCGAGTGGCCTGGGTCGAGGACAAGGAGCAAAACACCCAGTATCTCGCTGACCTCGCTATCGTCGACGGGCTCAGGCCGCTGCTTGCAGACGGCGAGACGATGGCGGAGTTCGCGCTTCGGTTCGTGCGCAGCCACCCCGCGGTCAGCACCGTCATCCCCGGCGCCCGCGATGGCCGCCAGTCAACGGCGAATGCCGCGGCCGGCAAGGCACCGCTCCTATCAGCCGGGGAACTCACCGAGGTCGACTCACTCGTCCCGCACGGCGGCGGTCGGATGATCTGGCCGGCATGATGCTGCGTCTCATTCCCGCCACCATCGGTGCAACGCTGCTCCTCGCCGGCTGCGGTGGAGGCGCAGTGACATCCGTGCCGTTCGACTTCAGCTACGAGACCGACTCGGGTTCGAACTCGTCGAAGAAGATCGGGGCAGATCCGGTGATCACCTACGGAAACCTCAGCTTTTCGGGGAAGGGAACCTTAGGTCCGGATCCGGTAGACGTTGCGCTGCAGGCTCATGTGCTGTTCTCCGATGGCACTGGCCCATCCGGGGGCTATCTCACGGTGACCGACGCAAGCGGCGACGAACTCCTGCTTCAACTCGACTCCCAGGCGACGGCACAGGGCAAGGGTGCCGTCGTCGAGGGTGAGTTCAGCGTTGTCACCGGCACCGGCCACTGGGCTGGCGTCACGGGCGCTGGTTCTGGCGTCGGCGAACGCGGCGAGGCGCTCGGCGCCCCGGTGACCTGGCACGTGGACCTCGAACTCCGATGACGCGGCGAGGGCTCGCGGTCGCGGGGGTCGTCCTCACCGCAGCAGCACTCCTCGCATCCTGCTCGACGCCAGGCCCTGGCACGGCGACCCAACCCTCGAAGTCAAGCCTCGTGACGACACCCGCACCAACACCCCGCGAGACCCCGGCTCAGGCCCAGACCCCCGCTCCGTCCACTTCGCCAACGGGGCGTGCCTCCGCAGCGGCCATGACCGCCGCCGACGTCTACTCGTTCAACCGCGATCTCGTCTTGTCGGTCCTGGCGCGCCACGGGAGCGCCCGGGCACTCGACAAACTCGGCCGGCTCGCCCGGAACAGGGCCGGCGTCAGCGGGGTCTGCCATGCGATTGCTCACGATCTCGGGCACGCTGCGCTGGAGCTTGCCGGCGGGCGCGTGGGAGATGCCCTCACGGATCGCGACGACGTCTGCGGGGGCGGATTCACCCACGGGGTCATCGAGCATGCGCTCGCCGAGTCGGCTGATCCAGGAGCAGACATGCTCAACGTGTGCGCTCCGCAGCAGGACGGATCCTGCTGGCATGGAGTGGGCCACGGGCTCATGTTCGCCTCCGGCATGGACACTGTCCGCGCACTCGCGGGCTGCGACCGGGCTCCGAGGCCTGTGCTTTCGAGCCGATGCGGCGAGGGCGTCTTCATGCAGTTGTTCAGCGCAGACCTGGCAGCGGGCCATGCAGAAGGCACTGCAGCAGGCCATGCCGCACATGGAAACTCCTCCCGCGGCGCTCCCACGCGTGCCCCCATCGCGCGTGACCCGGCTGCAGCGCGCGAAGCATGCCGCAGCATCGGCTCTCCCCATGACGCCCCGTGCTGGTTCTACGCGCCCGTGGTGTGGCTCACCGTTCACCCGGATGACTTCGCCGGCGGTATCGAGTGGTGCCGCGGGGCGGGAACCGGCTTCCCGTCCACCCAGTGTGCGCGAGGGCTCGGCAGTCGAACCGTGAAGTTCCATCCTGACGACCTCAGCATCGGGGCGCGAACGTGCGGCGCAGCCAGAGAACTCCTCGACGCGTGCGTCAACGGGATGGGCAGCTACTGGTCGGTGCACTGGGAGGGCGCCGTGCCGCCACGCGACCTGTGCGCGCACCTGCCCAAGGGCAAGGCCCGCAAGCGCTGCCCGACCGTTACGGAGTGATCTGCGATGAGGGTGGCGGATCCGTGAACTCGGCCACAAACACCTGAGCCGGGCGCTGGCGGTCCTCACGCATCCATCCGCTTTCGCCATTGAGCAGGAATACCACCGTGCTGAGCAGGCTCGCGACGACCGCCAATGCAGTCAATGCCTGGAGCCATTTCGTCTGTCGATCCGGGCCGGACGGGTAGGCGGCCGCGACGATCGTGGTGAGGACCCCGAGCCCAACGACGAGAACGAACACCGGCAGCGGCAGGATCGGATAGGGCTGGCTCAGTCGATCATGGCGGGAAACACTCATCACTGAGAGTGCGTCGAGGAGCACCTTCACGTCATCGCTGTTGAGCTTGTCAGCGTTCGCCAAGGAGATGACCGCCTCCGTCGCGCTCACCAGCCGCGCATTCGCACCGTCACCGGCGATCGAATGGGCGTTGACGAGCTCCTCCTCCGCGACGATCGTCGCGTACTCACGCAATGACCCCATCACGGGAATCGCCTCAGGGATCCGCTGCGCCGCGAGATTGTTCATCACGCTTGAAGCGGCCCCGAATTCGCGGCCCGCCGCGTCGGCAAGGTGCGTTGACTCCTGCCACACCGATGAGGTCGAGAACGCACTCACGAAGATGAAGGCACCGCCGACGAGTCGGATCGCAGCCGTGGAGACATTGTCGTTGGAGCGGAGATCCGGGTCTCGCCGACCCGTCCACATGACGATTGCCACGGTCAGGGCCGTGAGCGAGACGACGATCAGGGTGACCGAGATACCCACCGGGAGGCTGATGAATCCCCGGTACAGCGAGTTGACGAACTCAGACATGCGCCATTGCCTCGTTACATGACTTCCTTGACGAACACATGAATGAGCTCAAGCTCCTCGCGCTCGGGGACCTCGGCGAGTTTGTCGGCGACTGTCGCGCGGAACCGGTCGAACATCGCCGCGTGGCCCACCTCGGCTGCCTCCGTTGCCGAGGCAAAGACGCCGATCCCGCGAATGATCTGTCGGCGGCGATCCGCGGTCACGAGAATGAGGTCCTCGTTCTGGTTCACCATGCCGAACTCGTCGGCAAACGTGATGTAGTCGTCAAGAACCTCGTCGAAGAACTCGGGCTTCGTGCGCATGCTGTACTCAATAACCGCGGGCATGGTGGACTCCTTCGTTTGAGGACTGGGTGAGACTGAGTCTGCCCCATCGCCTCCGCGATTCACGCATGACCCACGACGAAACGCAGGCGCGCCGCATGCGCAGTTGATACGTTGTCTCTCCATCTGATCAAGGAGCGTGCCGTGGCCGAAGTCGTCGAGTTCACCCTGAATGTCAAGCCCGGGCATTACGCACAGGTCCTCGCCCTGTACTCCGAGTGGGCCCACACGTACATGGACATCAATCCCGCGCTCGTAAGCGCATTGATCGTCGGCGACGAGGGCACCGGGATCGTTCGCGGAATTGGCGTCTACCGCGATCACGACGAGGCAGCGGCGGTCAACAGCGATTCCTTCTTCGGCGATTTCATGGACGCGATCGCGCCGCTCATCGAGGGCGCCCCCAATCGGGTACTGCTCGACCTCTTCCATGCCTGGAGCAAGTAGCCACGCAAAGCGGGGCCCTGGGCTGCCATCCCTGCACGGAACATCTCGTTCCCTGAGCCTGTCATTGCGCAGGAGAGGAACGTCTACCACTTCGTGAGCCGGGCATCGATGGCTTCGCTCATGATGGCTAGCCGACCGTGGACTTCAACGCCACACTCATGTGCTCGCCGATCACCATCGAGTCGCAGAGATTGGTCTAGGCCGACTCCTCCTCGATGATGCCTCCGGCACCGGCACCGTCACCGACGACGCCCTGAGCCTCATTGCCGGCATCGCCCGCATTCTCGCCCACGACCGAGTCACTTCGCGGCTCCTCTTGACGCGTGCGTGCATCGAAGGCGTTCCAGTACCGGTTCTTGAAGTACCGGGCGGGAACCTGGTCCATTTGCCCCTCCAGGTACTTCGTTTGATCCAGATCCTTCCAGCGGCGATCGCCGCTGCCAATGAGTTCCTGCATGACTGTCATCTGCTGGAACTTGTTCAGCCCCCTCGTTGGAAAGGCGGACCGCTGTCGCTCTGCCCGGCTGTTCGCTTCCTGCTCGCGCTTGCTCGAGATGTCGCCGGCCAGCTCGCCGGTGATGTGGAGCTCGCGCATCTGATCGGCCTCGGGACCATCTGCAGCTGGATTCTCCTGCTGCATCATGTGGGCCCGCATCGCGGCATTCATCCCCGTGAGCTCGAACTGGTCCGCGCCCATCCGGCTCAGGCGGTTGCGGATCGGCCATGTCATCTGCTCCTGCGCCACTGCTCCATCATCCGTGAGCGCATTGGCACGCTCGCGTGCGCCGGTGGCTCGGCGCTGCCGCCAATTCATGCCCTCGCGCGAAGCCGTGATCATGGGAACTGGATGGAATCGGACGCCGGTGGGCCGGGGCTTGGGATCGATCTCAGACGGATCATTGGGCGCCGGCTCCGCCTCGTCATTCGCGCCATCCATGAAGCCCACCCGCTTCTCGACGCCCTGGGCATTGCGCAGCCGCGGCTTCGGCGCATGCGCGTTGATCTCCTCGGCCGCGGCCGCGTCGCCCCATTCGTCATTCGCCTTGTTGATCGCCGTGAACTTGTCCGGCGTGTGCTTATAGGTCTCGGCATCGAGCGGTTGGGTCCGTGAGCCAGTGCTGAGGTCATACTCCGCATGCACGTTGCTCAACCCCCTGGCGTCCGCATGGCTCGGACGATCAATCAAGTCAAATGCCGAGAAGGCAGTGTTGTAAGCCTTGCGGGCCTTCAGTGCCGCTCCCCTATCGACTTTCACGCCCGGCTCAACCGGATAGTTCCTGATGTCGTCCGCCTGAGCCGACCCCTCATTCTCCAGCCGGGAGCGCATACCCCCGCCCCGTGGCGCGGCGGCGCGATCGGTGGGTCCGCCGCGTTCGACGGCCCGACGCGCCCGTGCGCCAGCGATGGCATTCGCCCGCTTCATGCCACCGCCAAACAAGGCGCCGAAGAAGCCTCCGACTCCGCCGCCGATGGCCGAGGATCGCTCGCCAAAGGTGCGCCAATACTTTCCGAGCACGTTGTTCGATCGCGCCTGCCCGGCCCGCTGCGGATTTCGACTGCGCGGCATCCACGGCTCGACCGGGTTTGTCTCGGTGGAGTAGTCGATTGAGGGACGTCGCTCAATGAGCGGTGCGGCACGACCGGCGCGCGCGAGCACTCCACCGCTTGCCGGCGCCTGCTCAGGCTGCTCCTCCTCGATCAGACCGCCCCCACCGCCGATGACCGAGCCCCCTCCATCCCTCGATTCGACATGGCCGACCTCGGAGCCCAGGTCGCGTGCCGTGTGGTATCCATCATCGTCATCCTGTCCGGGCAGAACCTCGCCACCGCCCTCCGGGCGGTTGCCAAAGAAGTCGTTGTAGGCCGAGTCGTCCTGGCCCGCGTTGAGCAACATGTTCTGCTGCGCGGCGCTCTCGAGACGGTTGGCCCCCATGGCCTCCTCATGCCAGAACGCGGACATTGTTGCAGTGTAAACCGCCCACACGACGTGAGCGGTCGCCGGCCATTGACCCGTCAGCCTCGAGCCGAGCCTCATGGCATAGCTCGAGCCGAGCCTCATGGTGTAGAAGGCGCTGACGGCGAAAATGCGACTTGTGCCGGGTGTGAGCCAGAGCCCGACACGGCGCCTGCCCTGTTCGCGAAGTCGAACTGAGCCAACCATGATGTTGCCCAAACGAAATCCACCTGAGATTCGCTCCTCCACGCGTCGGGCAACTGGCAAGCCGGAATCTCTGGCCAGACGGCTGTCCCGAATGGCATACTCCCGGCCATGAGCGTGAACGTGAGCGCCGAAGGGCCCTCCAATTCAGCCCGACTCCGTGCCTTTCGAGCTCGGGCCATCATCGCGGCCAGCGCCGTGGCACTCGCCAGCGTGAGCGTGAGCGCATCAGCCCAGGCGCAACCCCTTCGACCCGCCGCGCGGACCGTGAACGGCTGCGTCCTTCAGCCGCAGACCACCTGCATCAACGCGACGCTCACCGCACAGCAATTCGGTACAGATGAGCTCTGGAGTTCGGATTTTCGCGGAACGAATTTCACGAGTTCCACCATGACCGGAACCAACTTCGTCCGCGCGAATCTTTCGGACGTGAGCATGGTGCTCACCCAGCACCAGGGCACCGAATTCCGCGAGGCAAACCTGACATCGGCTAACTTCAACACCGCCACATTGGAAGGCGCCGGTCTCCTCGCCGCCATTGCTCCTCGGTCGACCTACATAGAAGCCAGCCTGTTGAGGGTCGGTGGGCTTGGTGCCGATTTCACCGGGGCTGACTTCTCGAGAGCATCCCTCGTGAACAGCCGCTTCGAGCGGGCGAAGTTCGCCGGGGCCAACTTCACCAGCGCCCTCATCTCGAGGGTGACCATGCTCAGCGCTGAAGCCCCTCAAGCCTCGTTCGCCCAGGCAAGGATCGACGACGGCAGCAACTTCACGGCTGCCAATCTCCTAGGCGCGAACCTCAGCGAGGCTCAGATCACGAACAGCACGTTCGATGAGGCCGTGCTGACCACCGGCAACCTCACCGGCGCGCAGCTCGTCAACTCCTCGTTCATCGAAGCCGAGCTAGCGGGGGCATCGTTGCGCGCGGTCACGGGAACGGAGGTCGAGTTTGTCAATGCTGACCTCACAGCCGCAGACTTCACCCTCGCCAACTTCAGCCTCAAGAACGAGGATCGACAGCGTCGTAACGACTTCTCGCGAGCGAACCTCACCGGGGCCGACTTCGAGCTCGCGGATCTGCGCGGTGCATGGTTCGCTGGGGCGAACCTGCAGCGGGCCGACTTCACCGGGGCAATCCTGGACGGCACCGTGTTCTATGGCGCGGACCTCCGGGGAGCGAAGATTCCTGGCTACAACTTCGATGCGAAGGGCCGGCCCAAGTTCTCCTGCGACCGGAACACCAAGAGGGACGGCCTGCTCCGCGAGCGGCTCAAGGGCCACTGCCGAGGCTGGCACAACATCATCTACCTGCAGGCGAAGTAGCGGGTCGCCAACGGCGGCATGAGCACGGCCCAAGGCATGGCCCAAAGCACCGCCTAGGCACCGCTCACGTCGACGTCACGTCATCAGCCGGCCGCCCGCCTCGGCCACCGCGCTCGGCTATGTCGAGGGCTGCGGAGGTATCCGCTGAGAGATCCGCGTCGAGGAATGCCGCGGTCTCCGGGATCGCGAGCCGCACATCGTTCACGTCGTTGAGCTCAACGAAGATCGCATCCGCGGCGAGGTCGAGAACATGGCCTCCATGCTGGCGATCAGCGCTGATGAAGTGCATGTGGTACCCGGCGATGGCAATTGACTTCGTGTAGGCCGGACTCCAGAAGCCGACTAGGGTGCCTGCGATGTTCTCGAAGTCGAAGAGGGCCTGCGTCGATGTCGCCTCGACGAGATCGACCCCGGATTCGGACTTGCACGCGGTCCGCAGGTGGATCGAGCTGAATGTCCCGGTCGCTCGGATCGAGATGAAGCCGTTCTCCGAAGTGCGCATGAGATCGAGTTCGGCGATGAGTGCGTCGTAGGACCTGACGTCGATGACATGAGCCGTGTGGTCGGCAGCGAAGTTCACGACCGACGCAAAGGGCGTGAGCTCGGTGTCGGCAGCTTCGACGACCGTCCCGTCGGAACGCGCCTGATAGCAGTGCCCATCGATGAGGATCATCTCGCCGTCGAGGTCCTCGAAGGTACCGAGTCCGAGATCGCCGTGCCGACGAAGATCGGCGACCGACACGCACCCCTGATAGAGCCCCTGCACGAGCGCACCGGAGGTCGACACCTGGAAGATCGAATGGTGCTCGATGTCGAGCGACTCAGCCAGCGCCGCCTGCACGATATGGCTCACGCTCTGGCCACTCGAGGCCGATCGTTCGGTGAGCGCCTGCCAGATGCTGTTCGACACGTGGGTGTGCAAGAGATGAGACATGGCAAAAGTATGGGCGATGACTCGCCTAGATCCTCCAGCCCCCGCCCAGCGATGAGCTGTCCTGCCAATGTGCCTGTGCGTCGACTCGATCTACACCGGATACGTTTGGCGGGTGATCGGCGGCAGCGAAGCATCGAGCAGCATCTTCCTCGTCATCGAGGTCATCGGGACCGTCACCTTTGCCATCTCCGGGGTGATGGCGGCGGCGAGAGCATCAATGGACTGGCTCGGCGCAATCGTCCTTGCCGTCGTCGTCGCCATCGGCGGCGGCACCATCCGCGACGTGCTCATCGGCCGCTTCCCCGTCAGCTGGATCGAGGACGCATCGCCGGTGCTCGTTGCCATCGGCACCGCCGTCATCGTCATCGCCATCCTGCGCCTGCGTCCGCAAGCAGATCTCGTCACATGGACCCCGACACTCATCGCCGACGCCGCGGGCCTCAGCGCGTTCGTGATCCTCGGCACCGATATTGCCCTCGAATCCGGCCTCAACGGCTTCCTCGCGATCCTGCTCGGCACCATCACAGGGGTGGGCGGCGGCGTGCTCCGCGATATTCTCACCGGCAACAAGCCGATCGTCCTCGTTGGCCAGGTCTACGCGCTTGCGGGCATCGCCGGAGCAGCGCTGTTCGTCGTGCTCATCGAGCTTGGAGTGAACCCCGATCTTTCAGTCTGGCTGCCGATGGCGGTAATTTTTGGCATACGCATGCTTTCGATCAGGCGTGACTGGCATCTACCAAAAGTCGTGTCCCAGGCTTGATCGTCGTCGTGACGTGAATCGGAGGATGGAGACCTGCGTGGCCGAGCAAGCAGCCTCTGGCGAAACTGCATTCACCCTCGCTCTCAACGAGGCCAGCTCTGCCGATACGAGCCGGGAGCAACTCACTGCGTTGACACGCCACGAGGCTCCCGAGATTCGAGCAGCCGTCGCGGGCAACCCCCGGTTGCTCACCGGGGCATTGACGAAGCTCGCCCAGGACAGTGACAAGAGGGTGCGCGCAGCAGTGGCCGCGCATGAGAACACGAGCGCAGCCGTCATCGATGAACTCGCCTTCGACGAGGATTGGCAGGTGCGTGCGGCCGTAGCCGGCAATCCATCCTCTGGCTCCTACTGCCTTGGAGAATTGGCCCGCGATGACGATGTGCGGGTCAAGGCGCTCACGGCTTCCAGCGCCGGTCTCACCGTGAAGGATCTTGATCGGCTCGCTAAGGACGACGACTCGCGGGTGCGCGCCGCGGTCGCGATGAATCGCGGTGCTTCGCAGGACGTTCTATCCCGGCTGTCGGCCGACTCCGACTGGCAGGTGAGGGCCGGGATAGGCGCGAATCCCGTCGCTGCGATGGTCCTCCTCCGGACACTCGCCACGGACGAGGACTGGCGGGTCCGAGCCTCGGTCGCATCCAACGGCGCCACTCCGATCGAGGTCCTTTCGGCTCTCGCACTCGACGGGGATGAGGGCGTGCGCAGCGCCGCTCGCCGCCCCACGATGAAGGATCCCGCCCCGTCCGAAACCTGAGCTGTCAGAACGACCCGCCACCCCCACCTCCCCCGCCACCGCCGGCTCTCCCGCCGAACCCGGAGCCACCCGACCGGGTCGTCGATCCGGACGATACCGATGAGGTCATGCTCGACGTGAAGTCGCTCAGGCCGCCCCAGGATGCCACCCGTATGCCGTACCGCGAAAGCTGCGAAGGATCAAGGCCCGGGAAGTTCTCAATCCAGATCCCCTCAAGACCCAGGGCGATCGCATACGGGAGATAGGTCGAGAACACCGCGTACTCCGGCAATCCGGAACGCTGGACGTAGTCGCGTCGCGCCGCAGCCGAATCCGAATCCATGAACCTTCGAAAACCCTCGACCTCGGCGATGAACGTCGCTGATGTCGACGTCTGCCGCCGCGGGGTGATGAGCGCGCCGACGACTCCCCCGATGATCAGACCGGCGCTGGCGGGCACGATGGCCGCAAGCGCTGCAGTCGGACGCACCTCGCCGCTGGCGACGAGGATGCCGAATGCCAGTGCTGCACCGAGAATCCCGACGAGGGCCAGGATTCGATACGGACGATCGGGGCGGTATCCGTCCGGATTGTAGAAGCCGGACGATCGCGCGGCGGCGCCCAACTGCGATGAGATGACCTTGATGGCCCGTCCGAGCTCGGGGTCGAAGTCGCCGATGGTTGCCTGACCTTCGCCCTTGAAGGTGGTGTCGAGCAGTTGCTTCTCCCAACCCTGAAGCGAGTCCTTCCCCTGGCCGGTGCGGGCAAGTTCGAGTCCATCCGCGTGGAAGAGTCGCCTCTCCCCCTCGGTGATCGTGACATGCCCGCGGGCCGCAAGATCCAAGAGCGTTGCGGCGATACCGCTCGCGGTCACGGCTCCCTCCATCCCTGCCTGCAGTTCGGCCGGACGAAGGCTGCTCGGGGGCTCGAAACGAACGGGCGATGCAGCGAGCACCACGCCCCTGCTCCGTCGGCGCAACGTGATGGCGATGACGATCGGGATGGCGAGCGCCGCGAGCCCGAGTAGCGCCGAGACTCGAAGATTTCGGACAGCCCGTGTGTTCTCTGCTGCCTGCGGGGGTTCGGTGATGACCGGCGTGGGCAACTGCGTGAAGGCGTCGGGAGCCCAGGCAATCACCCCCGAGAGGTAGCCCTCGATCCACGGCCAGCCCATCGCGGAAGCCCGCATAGTGGTGGCGCCACGGGGTCCGCCGTTCAGATCGACCGCGCAGCCTTGCGCGTAGCCCGGGTCGGCGTCGCACTGCGCGGCGAGTGCGGGAGCGGGCCCGATGATGCTCACGTCGGCCTCGTAGACGGGGAACGCCCACTCGTCGCCGACGAAGTCCCAGTACAGCTCGACATCCCCGGCACTCACCTCCGGTGGCGCACCATCAATGAGGTCGCCCTTCTGGAGGACATCGAGTCCGTTCTTCACAAGGTAGGTGATCCGGAATTCGTGCCGCCCAAGGATCGCGACCCTCTCATCGCCGATACGCAGTGACAGCGCGTCTCCTGAGTCGTCCACCGTGTAGGGAACTTCCCTGCCGTCCCGGGCGACAGCAATGAGGCTTATGTCGTACGACCGTTGCATGCCGTTATCGAGCACGTCGATGGTGGGAATATCGCGGATCAGTCCATGCCTGACCTTGTCAGTGCCGGTGTTGTAGGTGATGAGCTCATCGACACGCATGTCGGTGTTGGGGAGCACTGTGGCATCGACCTCGTAGCTGACGATGGCCTCCCGCTCGTCCGAATACGCCGGCATCGCATCCTTGAGGCCGTCTCGGTAGGGAGCGAGGAGCTCCTCAACATCGATGCTTGGCGGCGCGCTCTCCTGCGCCTGCGCGAGGGGTCCGGCAGCGATGAATCCGACCGCGAGCAGGAGCGCTGACGTGAGTGCGCAGATTCGCCATCGACACCACGATTGTTCTTCCATAGCCGGCACGACTCCCTTTCACGCCTGATGGTCAGCACGGAAAGCCTACGGATGGCTTCGAGGAATTGGTGGTCCCGCAAGGGATGCAACACGGCACAGGCATGGGCCGGGCGCGGCTCGACCATCGCGTTGCGCTTTGCGCTTTGCGCTTTGCGCTTTGCACGTTGCGCTTTTCGCGTTGCGCGCTGCACGTTGCACTTGGTCCGACCGACCTGTTACCCCATCGTGCTGATGTCCACGTCCTGCCATTGATAGCGGACCTGATCGAGGTCGGCAAACCCTGATCGAAGCGGGAATTCGAATCCGCTCTGGGCAAGTACCGGGCGAAGGTCGAGCCAGGTGCCCTGTCCTCCGGACTTGATACTCAGGCCGTCGGCGGTCGCCGTTATCGAGTAGTTCTCGCACGCCGTCGTGTCGTCGGAGTAGATGCCGCCCATGGCAGATGCGGATGCCGGACGCGACCAGGTGCTGCCGTCATAGAAGCTCATCGCGTTGATCGTCAGGTGACGAAGTGCGACATCCAGGCAGGTGGGCGCCTCGTCGCCGCCCCAGTTCTCGACGAAGGGTGAGATAGTGCGAAAGTCCGGTGGTGCGGGAAGGTCGAACGTGGCGATCTCCTGATAGGTGCCACCGCCATCGAGCGACACCGAACTCCGTACCCGCTGAGAGGGCGCGGCCGCGCCCGGTAACTTCTCGACCTTCCATTCGATCTCTCTGCCGATGCGCCAATCGAGCGCTGCGGTGCACTTGAGCCCTTCGCCCTCGCCGGTGAAATCCGCGCAGAACGTCGTGTCAGGCAGGTGCGAGACAACAGGCGCCACGATGTTGCCCGAATCGTCCCGCCCATTCCATGCGGAGAAGATCGCGAGGTGGCCGCGCAACCTGCCCCGGTTTGCGTCGCAGATGCGCGGCGACATCGTGCTGTCGTCGGCATCGCAGTCGAAGTTCTGGATCCCGCCGTAGAACGAGACTTCGCTCGGATCGGGTTGCTGCCAGGCGGTGATGAACTGGTAGAAGGTGCGAGTCGGGTCGGTCTGAGGGGTGGCAGTCACGGTGTAGGCCTGGTTGGTGCCGGAGGACGTGACCGATGCGGGCGCGCTGAAGTAGAGGGCGACGTACCGCCCGACGGTCGGCTTGATGCGTGTGGCCGTGCGCATCGTGAAGCTGATCCGTCGGCCGGTCGACCGGTCGGTGGCGGTGATGCGCTGCACCGGTGCCTGCCCGGCGAAGTACCAGATGCGTGCCCGGCCATCGGCATCAGTCGTGGGCGCGAAGGCGGTGATGTGCGAGGACGGGTCGCTGGCCCGCCAGGTGATGCGCGCACCTGGGACAGGCCTGCCGCCGGCGGTCAGGCTCACGACGAAGGATGAGTTGAGCGACTGGTCCTGCAGCGCTCGGGGTGCGCCGTCGACCAGAGTGCCCGGCACCACCGGAGTTCTGGAGACGTATGCCCATGCAAGAGTGCTACCACGCGCCTCAGGGGCGACGGGTCGATGGGACGGAGCCGCGGCCGCACTGCCCGTGAGGGCGACGACGCAGGCCGTGGAGAACACGAGGATGCACCTGAATGCGGCTCTGGTCACGTCACTCCGATTGATCATTGGTCGATGGCCGGGCGAGTGGCGCTGCACCCCGAGATCGTGATGATCAAGGATGCCGATGGGCACGATACGCGCCACCGGCAGGTATCGCCCAGCGAATTTCCGGCGCATCAGGCCGCATTGTCTGGATTCCGTACGGACGAGGTTCGGGTGCCGTCCGGATCAGCTGCATCCCGGGTGATTCTGGAACGGGAATGGGAAGGAGTACGTCTAACTCGCGTCATTTCCGACGAGGAGGAGCACTGAATGAAACCGACCATGGTGGCCAGAACGGCTGCCTTGCTCAGTCCGATCGTCCTACTGGGAACAGCTCTTGCACTCGCAAGCCCGGTTCAGGCCCATGGCTACGTGAGCGGTCCGTACAGCCGCGCTGCCGCATGCAAGATGGCGCTCAACACCGGTTGCGGGGGCATTGTCTACGAGCCGCAGAGCCTCGAGGCGCCCAAGGGCTTCCCGGCTGCTGGACCGGCGGATGGACGCATCGCCTCGGCCGGCACTGCGTTCACCGAACTCGATCAGCAGTCGTACGGCCGCTGGTACAAGAATGCCATCGGCACTGGTCCGCTCACCATCAACTGGACCTACACGGCCGCGCATCGCACCTCGCAGTGGTCGTACTACATGACGAAGCAGAACTGGGATCCCAACGCTCCGCTCAAGCGGGCTGACCTCGAGTTGATCACTACCGTCGCGCATGATGGTTCGGCGGCGAACACGCGGCCGGCCCATACGATCACGGTGCCGGCGAATCGAAGCGGGTATCACGTGATCCTGGCGGTCTGGGATGTGGCCGACACCGTCAATGCCTTCTACAACGTCATCGACGTCAACGTGACGCCGGGCGGCGGCGATGGTTCCGCACCCACGGCACCGGGCAAGGTGCTGAGCAGTGGCGTCACGGCCAGCACCGTTGACCTTTCCTGGTCAGCGGCCAGCGACAATGTCGGGGTTACGGGCTACACAGTGTTCCGCGATGGCGTGTCCATCGGGAGCTCGGCCACCACTCGCTATACGGACCGCGGGCTGGCTGCCGGGCGCAGCTACCTCTACACGGTGCGCGCCAATGACGCGGCCGGCAACACATCGGCTTCGTCGACCGCCATCACCGTCGTGACGGCTGCGGCTGGAGCGCTACCGGATACCCAGGCTCCTTCGGCACCGAGTGGCCTGCATTCCATGGGCGAATCAGAGTCGACCGTGGATCTCATGTGGTCGCCGTCCACGGACAACGTGGGGGTCAAGAACTACAGCGTGCTTCGCGATGGCTTCGTCGTGGCGCAGACGGCATCGACGAGCTACACGGACAGAGGACGGCTCGCCGGGACGACCTACCGCTATGAGGTCCTTGCCACTGACGCGGCGGGCAATGCCTCGCCGCGTTCAGGAACGCTCACCGTTACCACCAAATCGGCGG
>CALPZT020000011.1 GCA_943328365.2 Bifidobacterium breve
ATCGTGCAGGTCGGCGAGCCTCGCGATGTCTACCTGCGACCCAACAGCCGGTTTGTCGCAGACTTCATCGGCGAGGCCAATGTGCTCACCGGGAACCTCGACACCTACGGTCTGGTCATCGAATCACTCGGGCTCGTGCCGCGAGACCGGCTGCTCGATGGCGAGAGTGCACCCGGCGGTGTCGTGCACGTCGCTGTCCGTCCCGAGAATGTCACCCTCGACAGGGATCCCGTCGGCACGGCGAAGGTGATTGACGTGTCCTACGTCGGCGGCGATATTCGAGTCGAGGTCCAGACAGCGGGATTCAGCATCGTCTCCCGGGTCCCCTCGCAGCGAATGATGCCGCCGAGCATCGGCGACCGGATGAGCGTGAGCTTTGCTGAGGAGTCGCTCAGCGTGGTGACCGACTGATGGCAACCCCCGGCCGCGCGACCGCGATCCCAGCACCGGAATCGGAGGAGGCGTCGTCAACCTCGCCCGCACGACGCCAGCGCCAGGCCGGGCAGGGCTCGTGGTGGAGTGGCATTCCCGGGTTCGTCTACCTCATCGCGCTCGTCCTGTTTCCGCTCATCATCATCCTCATCTACTCATTCCTCAGCCGCGCGAAGCTCGGTGTCGGAGTGAAGTGGGAGTTCACGCTCACCCCGTATACCGAACTGCTGTACAGCGAATCGCTGTCTGGCGGCAGGTCCTTCGACCCGACCTACCTGCAGATCATCGCGAACTCCTTCTGGTACGCCATCATCACGAGCATCGTCTGCCTCGTCCTTGCGATCCCCATCGCCATGTGGCTCGCAACGCGGCCGCCCGAACGGCGCACGCTTCTCGTGTTCGCCGTCACGATTCCGTTCTGGACAAGCCTGCTCATCCGTACCTACTCGTTCATTATCATCCTGAACGACAACGGCCCGATCAATGGTGCGTTGCAGGCGGTCGGCATCATCGACGAGCCAATCCCAATGCTCTACACCCCATTTGCGACGGTCGTCGGGCTCGTCTACACCTTTCTCCCGTTCATGATCCTGCCGATCTACGCAAGCGCCGAACGATTCGACTTTCGACTCGCTGAGGCTGCGTACGATCTCGGCGCAGGCAAGTGGACGGTCCTGCGACGCGTCGTGCTCCCGAGCGTGCGGCCCGGTGTCATCGCTGGCCTCGTACTCGTGTTCATCCCGGCACTCGGCTCCTACCTCGCGCCAGAGCTCCTCGGCGGCGGAAAGTCATCGATGATCGCGAATGTCATCGCGGCACAGTTCGGGGCTTCAAGAAATTGGCCATTCGGCGCCGCGCTGTCGGTGCTTCTGCTCGTCATCACGCTCCTCGTGCTCGTCGTCTTCGCGCTCGTCGCAAAGAGAGCGAGCCGGGCTACCGGGCGCGGCGGATGGGAGTCGCTGCTATGACACAGGAATCCCTGACCCGACGAAGTCGACGGGGCGTGGGCGCCGGCCTTCGCGACTTCCCGACGTTCAGGGCCGTCTCGTACATCGTCTTCGCATTCCTCTACCTGCCGCTCGTTTTTGTCGTCGCCTACTCGTTCAACTCGAACCGGGTCGTGAGCGTGTGGCGCGGCTTCACGTTTTCCTGGTACTCCGAGGTGCTCGGCAATGACGCCATCCAGCGGGCGCTCTTCAACTCCCTTCGCATCGGTTTCGTCGCCACGATCGTGTCAGTGGTCCTCGCCACCGGCCTGGCGATCGGGCTGCTCACCATGGCACGTGCCGGGCGAACCTTCGCCTGGACTCTCATCGGCGCACCACTCATCATTCCCGAGATCGTGTTCGCCATCGGCACGCTCTCGCTCTTCGTGCAGAGCCGCATTCCGCTGGGCGTCAACGCCATCACCCTCGCCCACATCGCCTTCTGCATTCCCTTCGCCCTCCTGCCGATCCGTGCGCGGCTTCGCGGAGTCGATCCGGCGGTCTACGAGGCCGCCGCAGACCTTGGCGCGAACGAATGGACGATCTTCCGGCGCATCACGATGCCGCTCCTGGCACCGGGCATCGTTGCCGGCGCCCTGCTCGCCTTCATCATCAGTCTCGATGACTTCATCGTGTCGTACTTCCTCGCCGGCCCCGGGGGTACGACGCTGCCCGTCTATATCTTCGGGATGATCCGAAATGCCATCACCCCCGGCGTCAATGCACTCTCCACCCTCATGCTCATCGCGAGCATTCTCATCGTTTCACTGTCGTATCTGTTGGCCCGAAAAAGGAGATAAGGAATGACACGTATGAAGACTCGACGCGGCTTTGCCGCAGCGATGGCGCTCAGCGCCGCCAGCGTCCTGGTACTCGCGGGGTGCGGCGGCGAAGCCACCCCTGCCGGTGCCGGCGCCTCGGAACCGGCGGCTCCGGCTGCCAGCGAGGCCCCCGCCTCCGCCCCGGCGGCAGCAGCTGATTTCCCGACAGCGAACGGGGGTGAGCTGAACCTGTACAACTGGACCGACTACATCTCCCCCGAGCTACTCAAGCGCTTTGAGACCGAGACCGGCATCACGGTCAATCTCGACAACTTCGACTCGAATGAGACCCTCCTCGCCAAGCTTCAGGCCGGGGGCGCCAACTACGACGTCATCGTCCCGAGCGACTACATGGTCGCCCAGATGATCGAACTCGGCTTGCTCGACGCGGTCGATCCTTCATCATTCCCCAACGGTGCGAACATCAAGCCCGCATTCCTCGATGTCTACTTCGATCAGGGCCGCAAGTACACCGCGCCGTACATGTACGGCACGACGGGCATCGCCTACGACCCGGCGAAGACCGGTGGTGAGATCACCAGTTGGGCCGACTTCTTCTCACCAGACAGCCCGGCGGTCGGCAAGGTCGGCACGCTGAACGATCAGGTCGAGGTCATCCATGCGGCACTTCGTGCCGTTGGCGCGCAGCCCTGCTCCACCGACAAGGCCGACTACGTCAAGGTCGAGAAGCTCCTCGCCGATTGGAAGCCCGGTGTTGCCGTCATCAACTCAGACGGCGTCATCGGACGCATGGCAAGTGGCGAGCAGTCGATGCACATGATGTGGAATGGTGCCTTCCACCGCGCGAAGGCCGATAATCCCGCACTTTCATACGCATTCCCGTCCGAGGGCCTCAACCTCTGGCAGGACAACTTCGCAATTCCGGTCGGTGCCCAGAACATCGACAACGCGAAGATCTTCATCAACTGGATGATGGATCCGGCGAACATCGGCGAGGCCACGAACTTTGTCGGATACGACAATGGCATCACCGGCTCCGATGCATTCATGCAGGAGGACATCGCGAGTGACCCTGCCGTCATCATGTCGCCGGAGAACGCTGCCCTGGCAAAGCCCACCCCGGGCTGCTCGGTCGAGGCCATCGACCTGTACGACCAGGTCTGGACCACCTTCAAGAAGTAGTACGTCCAGCACAGATCCCCGGATGGGGTACCTGCACCTGAGTCTGGGAGCAGGTACCCCACGGGATCCCCTGAGAAAAGTCCTGCATCACACCACAACTGTCCGTTTCGGTACCACCATAGAAGGAGCCCCGTGAGCGTCACGCGCATCGAAAACGCCGTTGTCTGGACGGGAGTCCAGATCACCGGGCAGCCGGACTTCTCCGTCACCGATGCCATTGCGTTCGAGGGAGACCGGGTCGTCGCCCTCGGAGCAGCGGCCCGAAAGCTGGCAGCAGATGACGTCATTGATGCCAATGGAGGATTCATCTGCCACGGCTTCGGCGACGGCCACGTCCACTCGATCTTCGGGGGCCTGGAGCCGCAGTTCGCCCCTGTGCGAGGCCATGAGGATCCGCACGCCATCGCACGCGCAGTTGGCGAGTGGGCTCGGGCCAACCCCGATGCCGAGTGGATTCGTGGCGAGGGATTCGATCACACGCTGGCGCCGAACGGCATCTTCTATGCCTCCTGGCTTGATGCCGAGGTTCCGGACCGCCCAGTCGCGCTGCGTGCCACCGACTACCACACCGTATGGGTCAACAGCGCTGCCCTGCGACTGGCCGGCTATGCCAAGGGTGTCGTCCAGCCCCACGACGGCGAGATCGTGTGCGACGAGTCGGGTGAGCCGACGGGCACCCTACGCGAATGGGGCGCCTGGCGCCCGGTGTACAGCCTCATGCCGGAGCTACCCCGCCACATGCGCATGGCAGCCCTCGAGCATGCAGCGCATTGCTTTCGCTCCTCTGGGCTCACCTGGGTGCAGGATGCCTGGGTTGAGCGAAAGGACGTCGATACCTGGCTCGAAGCAGCCGAGCAGGGCATCCTCACCTTCCGCGCCGACCTTGCCCTGTGGGCCGACCCGAATCGCTGGAGCGAGCAGCTCGATGGATTTCAGACCGATCGTGCCCGCGTCGCCGCCGCGGGCTTCGAAGGACTGTCTGCAACCACGGTGAAGTTCTTCGCCGACGGCGTCATCGAATCGGGCACAGGTGCCCTGCTCGACCCATACTGCGACTGCCCGCACTCCCGCGGTATGCCGAATTGGGATCGCGACGAGCTCATCGCCGCAGTCACCGCTGTCGATGCCCTGGGCTTCAACGCCCATATCCATGCAATCGGCGATGCCGCCGCACGCATGGCGCTCGATGCCATCGAATCAGCCATCATCGCAAACGGGCCTCGCGATCGACGTCCGGTGATCGTCCACCTGCAACTTGTCGATGCAGCCGACATCGAGCGATTCGTCGCACTCGGGATCGTCGCGAACTTCGAGCCCTACTGGGCAAAGTTCGACTCGTGGCAGACCGAGCTGACCGCACCGCGTCTTGGCGATGACCGCACCAGTCAGCAGTATCGAATCAACTCGATCATGCAGACCGGCGCCACCGTCTCATTCGGGAGCGACTGGCCCGTCACCACCTATGCACCGCTCGCCGGAATCCAGGTTGCCGTGAACCGCCGGATGTCAGCTGACCCGGCTGATGAGCCGTGGCTTCCGCATGAGCGCATCTCCGTCGATCAGGCCCTCGCTGCCTACACATGCGGCGTTGGTCGGCAGACAGCGCAGGATGATGACGGCGTGCTTCGCCCCGGCGGAAGGGCCGATCTTGTCTGGCTCGCCTCCGATCCCCGCTCGGTCGACCCGATGGCCATTGAGGACATTGCCGTGCTCGGCACCTGGTCTTCTGGCAGACGCGTTCACGGCGGATAGCCATGGCCCTTTCCCCCGGTGAGGCCGATCGGCTGCTGCTCTACACCCAGGGACTTCTCGCACGGGAGCGACGAGAGCGCGGGCTCCTGCTCAACGTTCCCGAGTCCACGGCACTCATCGCGAATGCCGTGTGCGAGGCGGCTCGAGATGGGCAGGATCTTGCGACCGCTCGGGAGACCGGTCGTTCAGTGCTCACCGTTGATGACATCCTGCCTGGCGTCCTCGAGGTCGTCGCAGAGGTTTCAGTCGAGGCGAGATTTGACGATGGCACGCGACTTGTCGTGGTCCGCGACCCGTTCAAGGCAGAAGCCGAACAAGCGATGGGCGAATTGACCGTTTCGGTCCCGTCAACAGGAGTGATCCGGATCGAGAACTGCGCACTCACTCCGATCGGTCTCACCTCGCACATTCACCTTGCGGAGGTCAATCCCCGGCTGCTGCTTGATCGTCGCTTGGCGTATGGCAATCGCCTTGCCCTGCCGAGCGGAGACACGATCCTCATTGCCCCCGGCGAGGCAGTCGAATTGCCGATGCGGCCCATCGGTGGCACGAGAGTGGTCATCGGCAACACCGGAGTCGTGGACGGCTCACTCGATGATGTGGCAACGCGAGACCGCGCACTTGCAACACTGCGATCCTGCGGATATCTCGATAGCGGCCACCAGGATGCGCATGCACCGAGCCCCGATCATGCAGTCTCGGCACTCATGCGAATGCGGGAGTCGAATCGGTGAGCGCGCCATCTCGACCCTACGGGCCGCGCGCAGGCGACGTGCTCGAACTCGGCGACACCGGGCTCAGACTCCGCATCGAAAGCCGAGTCAACGACGAGCACGACGAGTTCAGGGTGGGATTCGCAAAATCCGGCCGCGACGGCATCGGGCTCAGAGGCGTCACGACAGCCGGGTCATGCGACCTCGTCATCACAAACGTCGTGGTCCTCGATCCCGTTGACGGTGTGCGTGTCGGATGCATCGGCATCCGCGAGGGGCGCATCTGCGGCATCGGCCGCGCAGGCAACCCCGACACCACGTCTGATATCGATGTCATCGTCGGTACGGGCACCGTGGTCATCGACGGCGACGGACTCATCGCCACTTCCGGTGGCATCGACACCCATGTGCACAGCCTCAGCCCCAGGGTGTTCGAGGCGGAGATCTCCTCGGGTGTCACGACGGTGATCGGCCAGGAGGCTGGCCCGATGTGGGGCGTCGGACTCGGATCGCGGTGGGTGATCGAGCGCGCACTCCGGGCCATGGACTCGTTCCCGGTGAACATCGGACTCCTCGGCCGAGGTTCATCCTCTGACCCCGACTCAATTCGCGAATCGCTCCTCGCCCATGCCTGCGGACTCAAGGTGCATGAGGACACCGGCGCCACGCTGCGCACGATTGATACGGCATTGAGCGTTGCCGATGAATTCGACGTGCAGGTGGCACTGCATACCGATGGGCTGAACGAGACCCTGTCGGTCGCCGACACCATCGCCGTGACGGCTGGCCGGGCGATCCACGCCTTCCATGTCGAGGGGTGCGGGGGCGGGCACGCACCGGATGTCCTGCAGCTCGCCGGCCACGACCACATCCTCACCTCGTCCACGAATCCCACGCTCCCCTACGGGGTGAACGCCGTTGCCGAGCACCTCGACATGATCATGTTCTGCCACGGGATGGACGCGGATCGAGCAAGCGACGTGAGCATCGCTCGTGCTCGTGTGCGGGCAGCGACGATGGCCGCCGAGAGCCGGTTGCATGACCTCGGCGTCATCCACATGACATCCTCCGATGCCCAGGGCATGGGTCGAGCCGGTGAGACATGGTGGCGCACCTTCGCTCTCGCGGGTGTTGTCGCAGCCGCCGATCCCGGGCGGCAGGAGCGCGTGGCATCCGATGACGACAACGACCGCATCCTGCGCTATCTCGCGAAGATCACCGTGAATCCAGCATTGGTGCACGGCATCGCCCACGAGGTCGGCCGACTGGCGCCCGGCATGCTCGCCGATATCGTGCTGTGGCGACCGGAGATGTTCGCCGCCAAGCCCTGGCTCGTCCTGAAGGGCGGATTCCCGGCCTGGGGTGTGACCGGCGACCCGAATGCGAGCATCGACGCAGCCCAGCCGCTCGTGCTCGCTGAGCAGTTCGGCGCACTCGGCGCCGCTCCGAGCGATCTTTCGTTCCTCATCACGAATGAACAGGCTATTTCGGCCGGCCCTGCTCCGATGGCGCGCAGGACAGTCGCGACCTCAGGATGCCGTTCGATTCGGGCGAGGCAGCTCGTGCGCCACACTGGCACCGGTGAGGTTCAGGTCTCGCCGAACGGCGGTAGCGTCACATGGAACGGAGCCCCGCTCGAACTCGATCCCGTGCGCAATGCACCGCTCTCGCGGCTGCACTTCTGGTAGATCTGAGCAGTCAGAAGCGGATCTTCTCCAGCGCCTCGGCGAGAATCGCAGCGCCATCCTCATCGGACCTGCGCTCCTTCACATATGCGAGGTGCGTCTTGTACGGCTCGACTTTCTGCGGCGATGGCGGATTCGCCTGATCAGGTCCGGCCGGCAGCCCGCAGCGCGGGCAATCCCACTCCTCCGGGACGACGGCGTCGGCTGCGAAGCTGGGCTTGGACTCATGACCACGCGAGCACCAGAACGATACCCAGATGCGCGGCGCAGCATCACCGCGCTCGGCCTCCCCCATTGGTCCTGCACCAACACGGCTGCCGCGAATGGCACTGCCTCCGGCCATGGATGGATCCTTTCGAAACGATCGGCGAAACGCGGGGTGAACAGGCGTGCGGTGGGAAATCCAGAGAAACGTGCGAGGTTAGGTGGCACTCCGAACGAGCAGGCCGACTGCGACGATGCTCGCCGCCCAGACCAGGCCCAGGCCAACAGTGAGACGGTCGAGGTTGCGCTCGGCGACAGAGGAACCCCCCACCGATGAGGAGACGCCACCCCCGAATAGATCCGAAAGGCCGCCCCCCTTGCCGCGGTGCAACAGGATGAGGACGACGAGCAGCGTGCTCGTGATGACAAGGATCACGGACAGGACGATCGTAAGGATCTGGACCATTGGCTCAGGATACCGGTCTCGTCAGCCGGCAAGTTCTGCCGGGTGCATGCGAAAGCGCACAATCCCCACGAACTCATCAGGATCAAGGCTTGCCCCGCCGACAAGGGCTCCATCGACATCGGCCTTGGCCATGATTCCGGCAACGTTCGAAGCCTTCACCGAACCGCCGTAGAGCACTCGCACCTGTTGCCCTGTGCCAGCGCCCCACACGTCGCTTATTCGCGCCCTGATCGCCCCGCAGACCTCTTGGGCATCCTCAGGGGTCGCAACCTCACCCGTGCCGATCGCCCACACCGGCTCATAGGCGACCACGAGATCGGCCACCTGCTCGGAACTGAGACCTGCGAGCGATCCATCGAGCTGCTCGAGCACGTGCGCCACGTGGGTTCCGGCCTTGCGAATATCGAGGCCCTCGCCGATGCACACGATCGGGATCATCCCCGACGCAATGGCCGCATGAGCCTTCGCACTTACGATGACGTCGCTCTCGCCGTGGTATTCACGGCGCTCGCTATGCCCGACGGTCACGAACGAGCATCCGAGCTTGGCCAGCATGGCCGCGGATATCTCGCCGGTGTAAGCACCAGAAGCATGCTGCGAGACATCTTGGCCGCCATAGAGAAGCTCGTACTTGTCGCCCTCGATGAGGGTCTGGACAGATCGAATGTCGGTGAACGGAGGCAGGACTGCTACGTCGACCGCAGCGAAGTCTGCCTCATTCAAGGCGAACGCCAGTTTCTGAACGAGGGCGATTGCCTCGAAGTGATTGAGGTTCATCTTCCAGTTGCCGGCCATCAATGGCTTGCGAACGGTTGCTGCCATGGTTCAGTGCTCCTCAAGGACGGCGATGCCCGGAAGGGTCTTCCCTTCGAGGAACTCAAGACTCGCGCCACCACCGGTGCTGATGTGACCGAAATCCGCCTCGTCGAGACCGAGGAGGCGAATTGCTGCTGCGGAATCTCCACCACCCACGACCGTCATGGCGTTCGACGCAGCGAGCGCCTCGGCCACGGCGCGGGTTCCGGCCGCGAATGGCGTCATCTCGAACACCCCCATCGGGCCGTTCCAGACGACGGTGGCCGCATCGGCGATCTGCTCAGCGAACAGGGCGGCGGTCCGGGGGCCGATGTCGAGTCCACGCCACCCGTCTGGAATCGCGTCTGCAGCAACGACCTCGGTCGCAGCATCCGCGGAGAAGGCATCGGCGATGACGACATCGATCGGGGTTAGCAAGGTGACGCCGCTTGCCCTCGCCTGATCGATGAAGCCCTTCACTGCGTCGACTTGATCTGACTCGAGAAGTGAATCCCCGACGCGGTAGCCCTGCGCCGCAAGGAAGGTGAATGCCATGCCGCCGCCGATAAGGAGACGATCGACGCGACCGATGAGGTTGCCGATGACCCCGAGTTTGTCGCTCACCTTCGAGCCGCCGAGGATGACGACGTAGGGCCGGGCTGGATCGGCGAGGAGTCGGGCAAAGACCGAAGCCTCCTTGTGGACGAGCCTGCCGGCCGCGCTGGGCAGCAGGCGAGCGATGTCGGTCACCGATGCCTGCTCGCGGTGTACGACGCCGAAGCCATCCGAGACGTAGAGATCGGCGAGACTCGCAAGTTCGGCAGCGAGTGCGGCGCGCTCCTGCGGATCCTTGCTCGTTTCCCGGGCATCGAAACGTATGTTCTCGAGGAGGACGACATCGCCGGCCGACATTGAGCCAACGAGCGCGCGCGCTTGCGGACCGGTGATGTCGGCGCCCAGCGCTACCGGAGCATCAAGAAGTTCGCTCAGGCGTGCAGCCACCGGCGCAAGGCTCAACGACGGGTTTGGCTCACCCTTGGGCCGGCCGAGGTGGGCAACCACGACGACCTTTGCTCCGGCCCGGCGCAGGTCGCCCAGGGTCGGCAGGCTGGCCCTGATGCGTCCATCGTCGGTGATGATCCGAGTGCCGTCCGGTCCGTCACCGAGGGGCACATTGAAGTCGGAGCGGACGATAACGGTCCGCCCCGCCACATCAAGGTCATCAAGTGACTTCACGGTGACGCCTACAGCTTCGAGCCGACGAGGCCTACGAGATCGACGAGGCGGTTGCTGTAGCCCCACTCGTTGTCGTACCAGCCGACGACCTTGAGCATGTTGCCATTGACGTTCGTGAGAAGGGCGTCGAAGATGCAGGACGCAGGGTCGGTGACGATATCGCTCGAAACGATCGGATCCTCTGTGTAGACGAGAATGCCCTTGAGCGGGCCATCCGCTGCAGCCTTGACTGCGGCATTGACCTGCTCCTTCGTCGCTGCTGTCTTGAGCTCGACCGTCAGATCGGTCGCCGAACCCGTCGGAACCGGAACTCGCATCGCGTAGCCGTCGAGCTTTCCGGCAAGGTGCGGGAGCACGAGGCTCACGGCCTTTGCCGCGCCGGTCGTCGTCGGAATCATGTTGATCGCTGCCGCGCGGGCGCGACGCAGATCGCTGTGCGGGAAGTCGAGGATGCTCTGATCGTTCGTGTACGCGTGGATCGTCGTCATCATGCCGCGCTCGATGCCGAATGCATCGTCGATCACCTTCGCCATTGGAGCGAGGCAGTTCGTCGTGCAGGACGCGTTCGAGATGATGTTGTGGATCGCAGAGTCATAGGTGTCGTCATTGACGCCCATGACAATCGTGATGTCCTCACCCATTGCCGGCGCGGAGATGATGACCTTGCGGGCGCCTGCCGCGAGGTGCTTGCCCGCGGACGCCGCATCGGTGAAGAAGCCAGTGGACTCGATGACAATGTCAGCGCCGACCTTCGCCCAGGGCAGGGCTGCGGGATCGCGCTCGGCGAACACCGGCAGGGACCTGCCATCGACGATGATCTCGCCGTCGCCGGCCTTCACCTCGACCGGCAGGCGGCCGAGGATGCTGTCGTACTTGAGGAGGTGTGCGAGGGTCTTGGTGTCGGTGAGGTCATTGATGCCCACCACCTCGATGTCGGCACCACTCGCGAGGATCGCGCGGTAGAAATTACGGCCGATTCGGCCAAAACCATTGATGCCAACCTTGACAGCCATCTGGATCTCCTCATGGGAAACGATGTGTAAACGTTATCGCCGGAAACCCTATCGAATGCCTGCTGCGCATCAAAAGCGCAGGAACGAGGAGCGCTCCCTCAGGTACCGATCATGTCCGGCTCAAGCGCTGATTCGGTATCCGGAATGCCCAGATCACTCGCCCGCTTGTCAGCGAGGGCGAGCAGCCTTCTGATGCGCCCGGCGATCGCATCCTTGGTCATCGGAGGATCGGCAAGGGCTCCGAGCTCCTCAAGACTCGCCTGCTGATGCTCGAGGCGAAGTCGGCCGGCAACGAGCAGGTGATCGGGGATGTCGTCCGCAAGGATCTCCATCGCCCGCGCCACCCGCGCCCCGGCGGCGACGGCAGCCCTCGCTGATCGCCGCAGGTTCGCGTCATCGAAATTCGCGAGCCGGTTCGCGGTCGCCCGCACCTCGCGGCGCATGCGCCGCTCCTCCCACGCCATCACCGACTCATGCGCGCCAAGACGGGTGAGCATTGCGCCAATCGCATCGCCGTCGCGCACCACAACGCGGTCGACTCCGCGCACCTCGCGCGACTTCGCCGGGATGCCCAGTCGCCTCGCGGCACCGACGAGCGCGAGCGCAGCCTCAGGTCCCGGGCAGGTGATCTCCAGCGAGGACGAACGGCCCGGCTCGGTAAGCGAGCCGTGCGCGAGGAACGCGCCGCGCCAGGCAGACTCGCAGTCGCACACTCCCCCCGAGACGACCGCAGGCGGTAGACCGCGAACCGGGCGTCCGCTCGTATCGACGATCCCGGTCTGCCGGGCGAGGGCATCGCCACCCTCGACCACGCGGACGAGGTAGCGCGTCCCCCTTCGGAGTCCTGACTGCTGCACCATCGCGATGTCGCATCCGTGCCCGTAGATCTCGAACAGGTCCTTCTTCAGCCGGCGCGCCGCGGCGCCCGTGTCGAGTTCAGCCTCGATGACGATGTGGCCCGCAACCAGGTGGAGACCGCCGGCGAAGCGCAGGATGCTCGACACTTCGGCCTTGCGACAGCACGCCTTGGTGATCTCAACCCGGCTGAGCTCGTCCTTCACCGCCGATGTCATTGCCATAACGGACCATCCTGCCACCTGCCGAGCACGGAACCGAATGCCACGGCGAGTCTGCCCGGGTCGTGCTCCCCCTTGCGCGCGCCACCGGGGTAGCCAACCGGTGCCAGTTCAAGCCGCGCACCCATCTCCTCGCACCGTGCGCGAAGCGACCGCTCGTCCTCAACCGTCGACGAATCGGTGAGGACGATGTCGAGACGCAACTCGGGGACGAGACGCTGCATGAACACAAGGTGGTCATCGAGGGACGCTCCAGAGGTCTCGGTGTCGAGCCCGGGATCGAGGTTAAGGACGAGCACCTTGAGCCCGGCACTCTCACTAATCGCAGCCAACTGCGCCGGTATGAGGAGATGAGGCATGACCGACGTGAACCACGAGCCGGGCCCGAGGATGATCGCATCGGCCAGCCCGATGGCGGTGAGCGCATCCGGGCAGGGCTCTGGCTCGGTTGGGTCGAGCCTGATGCTCAGGACGTCACCGGTCGTCGTGGCAACGGCAACCTGTCCGTGGACGACACTGACGAGCTCAGGGGAGCCCTCGTCGTGTCCGCGCACATCCGCGACGATCGAAACCGGAGTCACGCTGCACGGAAGCACTCGGCCGTGCGCTTCGAGGAGCGCGGCTACCCAGTCGAGACCGATGACCGCATCGTGCGTCTCCTCCCACAGTGCCGTGATGAGCAGATTGCCTAGGGAGTGACCGGCGAGCTGCCCATCGCCCCCGAATCGGTGCTGAATCACCTGTCGCCAGGTGCGGCCCCAGGTGTCGTCACCGCAGAGTGCGGCGAGTGCCATGCGCAGATCGCCGGGCGGAAGTCCGCCGAACTCGGTGCGAAGCCGACCGCTCGAGCCTCCGTCGTCGGCCACGCCCACGACTGCGGTGATCTGGTCGGTCACTCGTCGCAGCGCCTTGAGCGTGGCCGCAAGTCCGTGCCCGCCGCCGAGCGCGACCACCTTCGGCCCGGTTCCCGGCCCATCGAGGCGGAGGCCTGTCCCGCGGATCACTCCCGGCCCAGGTCCCGGTGCATGACAAGGGTCTCCATGCCCTCGAGACGAAGCCGGTCGCCGAGCTCCTCGGCCATCGCCACGCTTCTGTGCTTGCCCCCGGTGCACCCGATGGCAATCGTGACGTACCGCTTGCCCTCATCGAGGTAGCCCGGCGTGACGAGCTCGATCTGGGCACCGAACAACTGAAGGAACCGCCTGGCGGGTTCAGATGCGAGCACCACCGAGGCCACCGGCGCATCTCGGCCGGTAAGGGGGCGCAGGTCCGGGTCCCAGTGGGGGTTGGGGAGGAATCGGACGTCGGCGACCATGTCGGCATCGACCGGAATGCCGTACTTGAACCCGAACGACATGACGGTGGCGTGCAGCGCCCGCGGATCGTCATCGGCGAACGCCGCCTCGACCTTGCGCCTCAGGTCGTGGACGTTCAGCGTCGAGGTGTCGATGACAACGTCAACATTGGCCCGGAGGTCGCCCAGGATCACGCGTTCCGCGTGAAGGCCGTCAATGATGCGCTGCGAGCCCTGGAGGGGATGCGGCCTGCGTGAGCTCTCGAAGCGGCGCACGAGCGCCTCGTCAGACGACTCGAGAAACAGGGTGCGGACTCCGATGCCCACCGCCGGCAGGGTTTCCAGCGCCTGGTTCAGGTGACTGAAGAAGGTCTTGCCGCGAACATCGACGACAACGGCCAACTTCGCGATGTCATCTGAGGCTCGGGCAAGTTGCACTGCCTGCTGGAGCAGCGAGGGCGGCAGGTTGTCGATGACGAACCAGCCGAGATCCTCCAGGGCGCGCGCCGCGGTCGAACGGCCTGCGCCCGACATGCCGGTGACGAGCGCGACCTCGAGGTCGGCTCCGGCAGAGGCGTTCGATGTCACGGTGATCCTTCCGGTGCCCTGAGTTCTTCCCTGGGATTCAAGACCGAGTGAATTGTGGCAGCAAGAGCGGGCCCGATGCCCTCTACCGAGACGAGATCGTCGACCGTCGCCATGGTGATCTTGCGCGTGCTACCGAAATGCCGGAGCAGCGTCTGTGCTCGTTTGGGCCCTAGTCCGGGAATGTCGTCCAGCGCACTCGTGGTCGCGCGCTTTCCGCGCCGCCTGCGATGCAGGCCGATCGCCGTGCGGTGGGCCTCATCCCGGATTCGCTGAAGGAGGTACAGCCCCTCGCTCGACCTGGGAAGGATGACCGGATCGGGATCATCCGGAACCCATACTTCCTCGAGCCTCTTCGCGAGGCCGACAACCGGTACGTCGGTCACGCCAGCGGCAATGAGCGCATCGTGCGCGGCCCGAACCTGCGGCTGCCCGCCATCGATCACGAGCAGTCCCGGGGCGTAGGCAAATGCCCGGCGCTCCCGCCTCACCCCGACGGTCTCGCCATGCTCCGGGTGCTGCCCACCGGGCGGTCCCCCACCCTGCCCTGCGTCGTCCGGCCCATCCTCACGTCGGGCGAACCGCCGTTGCACGACCTCGGCCACCGCCCCGGTGTCATCGGCCGTCACCGTTCGGATGATGAAGGACCGGTAATCACGCTTCTTGGGCAGGCCATCCTCGAACACGACGAGGGATGCAACGGTGTCCTGCCCCTGGAGCGTCGAGATGTCGATGCACTCGATGCGCAGCGGCGCATCGGGGAGGTCAAGTGCCTCCTGCAGTTCCTGGAGCGCCTTGCTCCGCGTCGTGATGTCGCTCGAACGCCTGAGCTTGTGCTGGGCCAGCGACTGGGTGGCGTTGAGGATCGCGGTGTCCATGAGGCTGCGCTTGTCACCCCGCTGCGGCACTCGCACATCGACCTTCGCGCCGCGCCTCGCCGAGAGCCAGGCGGCCCATGCCGGACCGGACTCCGGCTCGCAAGAGACGAGCAGCTCGCGTGGGACATCGAGGTCAATCTGGTCGTCGTAGACCCGTTGGAGGACGCGCTCGAGATACCCGGCGCTTGAGAGATCCTCTGACTTCTCGAGGACGAACCCTCGCTCACCTCGAATGCGCCCGCCTCGAACGTGAAACACCTGCACTGCGGCCTCGAGCGGATCCTCGACCATCGCGACGACGTCTGCATCGGTGCTGTCGGCGAAGACGACCGCGTTTCGCTCGAGTGCACGTCGAAGTGCGCCGACCCGGTCTCGCAGGCGGCCGGCCTCCTCGTACGACTGTGTCGCGGATGCCGCCTGCATCTGGCGTTCCAGATCCCGGATGAAACGGTCGGACTGGCCCGCCATGAAGGTGCAGAAGTCGTCGACAATCGACCGATGCTCCTCGGCGGTCACGCGGCCGACGCACGGGGCGCTGCACTTGTCGATGTAGCCGAGGAGGCACGGGCGGCCAATACCCTGCGCTCGCCGGAAGACCCCGTCGCGGCAGGATCGGATCGGGAACACCTTGAGGAGTTCGTC
>CALPZT020000012.1 GCA_943328365.2 Bifidobacterium breve
ACACGACCAGGAAAACCCAGCCGAACCCCGGGAACGGGGTAATTGGCATTGACATGTTGCACGCTGTTGAGTTCTCAAGGTACGGACGCGCACCGCTACTCGGCCTTCCAGCCTCATCTCGGGACGATGATGATCATGTACTTAGTCGTTCGCGTCAGACAAAGATCCAATAAATCAAACCTTCATCCAACTTGGACGTTCGTTGCCCGCGGGAACCGGCCTAGCTTGGCGCACTCAGTGCGGCTTGGTGTCCGTTCCTCCCCTGCGGGAGTGCAAACATTACGTTGTTGTGAATGCCGGGTCAAATCCTGATGTCGCTTTGCCCCTCGAAAACTGGCAACACCACGCGAATTCTTTTGCGCAGCAATAGATTATTGCTCGACCCGAATACCGCCTACAGTGCGCTTTCCGCGCCTGAGGACAAGCCATTCCCCGTGCAGAAGGTCCACCATGGTCGGAATGTGCCCTTCCGCTTGAACGCGCTCGTTGTTGAGGTAAGCGCCTCCCTCGGTCACTGTGCGGCGGGCCTGCCCCTTGCTTGTCGCAAGTCCGCAGCGCACGAGCAGATCCTCGACTGGCGGGAGCGACCCGTCGATGACCTCCGCCGCCTTCACCACACCGTTCGGTGCCTCCATGAGCGCTGCCGTCAGTGCAGCAGGCTGGAGGGCAGCCAGGTCGCCCTGCCCGAAGAGCGCGAGGCCGGCAGCCTCGGCCGCATGCTGCTCGCCCTCGCCGTGGACCAGAGCCGTGAGCTCCTGCGCGAGGGCGCGCTGAGCGGCGCGCTCGTGGGGCCGCTCAGCGGTAGCGGCGAGAAGCTCGTCGACGCGACTGCGATCCGCGAAGCTGAAGGTACGAAGCAGCGTCGGCACATCCCGGTCATCGGCGTTGAGCCAGAACTGGAAGAACGCGTACGGGCTCGTGAGTCCCGGATCAAGCCAGATGGTGCCCGATTCGGTCTTGCCAAACTTGGTCCCATCGGCCTTCACGAGGAGCGGAGTGGTGAGCGCGTGGACGCTTGATGACTCCACTCGGCGAATGAGATCGACGCCGGCGGTGATATTGCCCCACTGATCGGAGCCGCCAGTCTGAAGCGTGCACCCGTACTGCCTGAAGAGTTGCAGGTAGTCGAAGGACTGCAGCAGTTGGTAGCTGAACTCCGTGTAGGAGATGCCTTCCTTTGCGAGACGCGCCGCGACTGCTTCGCGATCGAGCATGCGGTTGACGCTGAAGTGCTTTCCGATGTCGCGGAGGAACTCCAGTACCGACACTCCTTCGGTCCAGTCGTAGTTGTTCACCATCACGGCAGCATTTGACCCGGTGAAGTCATAGAAGCTCTCGAGCTGTCCCCTGATGCGACTGACCCAATCCTCGACGATCTCGCTCGGATTCAGCTGGCGTTCACCGGTCATCTTCGGGTCGCCGATAAGCCCAGTTGCGCCACCCACCAGCGCCAAGGGCCGGTGCCCCGCCTGCTGGAAACGCCGAACGGTGAGGATCTGGGCGAGGTTGCCCAGGTGCAGGCTCGGCGCGGTCGGATCGAAGCCGCAGTACAGGGTCATCGGTCCGGCGTCGGCAGCCGCCTGAAGGGCGCCGAGATCAGTGCTCTGGGCAATGAGGTCTCGCCAGAGAAGTTCGTCGAGGATCGATGATGTAGTCACCTGCGCATCATTTCGTACAACACGCGCACGCTCATTGCTGGGTTCGACGGGGCGATCTCGACCGACAATGGATCGCTCGCAAATGCTTCGCCAGCCTACGAGTCAACCGTTTTCGTCCTTCGTCGGATGACTGCGGCACGGTAGGGACTCACGGTGGGTTCACCGGGCAGGATGAAGCGCCACATCGTGCCGGCACCCTCCCCCGCCACCCCTGTCCGCCGAGATGTCAGCACCTGCGTTGCCGCCTCGGGCGCGAGCGCAAGGCTCACGCTCGACGCTGGGTCCAGCAGGTCGAGTCCGTCGCATGACCCATCAATCGCCAGTGCGGTGGCTAACCTTGCCGGCCCCCGGCATAGGTCGCGGTCCCGGTCGCACGTCGGTCGTCGCTCCCGTACCGTATCCACCCCGTCGACAACCTCTCCGGCCCTGATGAGCACGGCTCCTGCGATTCCCTCCGGCTGCGTCACGATGTTCATCATCCAGTGCATGCCGTACGTGAAGTAGGAGTATGCATGCCCAGGCGGACCGAACATCGACGCATTGCGTGCGGTGAGACGTCGGAATGCATGGGAACCGGGGTCCTCGCCCACGCCGCCGTACGCTTCAACCTCCGTGACCCGAATCGTTACCTCGCTTCCGCCGATTCGCGACGTCAGCATGGACCCGAGTATTCGCGGTGCCACCTCCGCGGGATGCCCGGCCAGCTCGGTTCGTGGATTCACTGGACGAGGCTACGACGCACGTCAACCAATGTCGGGCACGGACCAGCGCGTCATCTGCGCTGCGACGGACTGCCGAAGGCCTTCGATCTGCTCCCGCACGCGATCAGGGGCCGTCCCGCCGAACGCCGAACGTGAGTCAAGCGACCCCCGCACGGAGAGCACAGAACGCACCGCAGGCGTCAAGGAGGCCGAAATTCCCTGCAATTCCTCGTCGGAGAGATCCCAGAGTTCAACGCCTCGTGATTCTGCCCGTCGCACGCACGCTCCCGCGATCTCATGCGCTTCTCGAAACGGCACTCCGGCGCGAACGAGCCACTCGGCGATATCGGTCGCTAGGGCGAAGCCCTCGGGTGCCGAACGCGCCATGCGAGCTGTGTCGAATCGCAGGGTCGAGATCATCCCGGTCATGGCGGGCAGGATGAGGAGCAGTTGCTCGACCGTGTCGAAGACCGGCTCCTTGTCCTCCTGCAAATCGCGGTTGTAGGCGAAGGGCAGGCCCTTGAGGGTCGCGAGCAGGCCGGTGAGGTTGCCGATGAGCCGGCCCGACTTTCCGCGCGCGAGCTCTGCGACGTCCGGGTTCTTCTTCTGCGGCATGATCGAGGAACCGGTTGACCAGGCATCGTCAAGCGTTGCCCACCCGAACTCGCGCGAGGTCATCAAGATGACCTCCTCGCCAATCCGCGACAGATGCACTCCGAGCATTGCCGATACGAAGAGGAATTCCGCGACCCAGTCACGGTCGCTCACCGCATCGATCGAGTTCGCGAGCGCCGAGGTGAAACCAAGGTCTCGGGCAACCGCTTCCGGGTCAAGCCCCAGGCTTGAACCGGCGAGGGCGCCTGCACCGAGCGGGGATCTCGCGCATCGAATATCCCAGTCGGCAAAGCGTTCAAGATCGCGGCTCAATGCATGGACGTGCTTCGCGAGTTCGTGACCGAACGACACCGGCTGGGCGTGCTGAAGGTGGGTAAAGCCAGGAGACGAAGTCCCGACGTGCTGCGACGCCTGCTCGATGAATGCGAGTTCCAGGTCGATCACCTCGCGCGCAATCACCTGCACTTGATGCCGGAGGTACATTCGAAAATCGGTTGACACCTGGTCATTCCTGCTTCGGCCCGCGCGAAGCTTTCCTCCGAGGTCGCCGAGAATCGCGATGAGATGGCGCTCGATGGCCGTATGGACGTCCTCGTCCTGCGCCTCAGGGCCGAGGTCGCCGTTGCTCACCCGCCCCGCCACGTCAGCGAGCGCATTCTGGACGAGCGTGAGCTCGGAATCCGTGAGAAGGCCTGCCTGCGCCAGAACGCGAGCATGGGCTCGTGTCTGCTCAATGTCATACGGGGCAAGGCGCCAGTCGAAGTGCACTGACGCGCTCAGTGCGGTCATCGCATCGGACGGGCCCGTCGCAAACCGTCCGCCCCAAAGGCGAGTCGGCTCCGCTTCAGCAGCCACGCGTCCTCCGTCCGCATAGGCCCCGTCCGCATAGATCTCGTCCGCATAGATCTCGTCCGCAATGGCACCCGCTCGCAGCCTTCACGATGTTCTCCTCTGATTGCCTCGGCGTGATGACCGCCCACTCTCCGAACGGTACGGGGTAGTCAGACCAGGACCGGACCCCGATGCAAGATCCAGCAGCCGTCCGCAGAGCAACGCTGCTTCGTCTGCACTCGAGGTCACGACGAGCACTGTGTCATCACCAGCGACCGTGCCGATGATCTGCGGCGCTCCAGCGCGATCAAGGGTCCCTGCGAGGTACATCGCCGCACCCGGTGGGGTGCGAAGGACCGCAAGGTTCTCGGCGGCGACAGCGCTCACGAGGACCTCGTTGATTACCCGCGCAATCGAGTCGAGGCCGGCCGCCGGCACCAGTCTGGTTGCCTGTGCGGTATCCGAGACGAGGTAGCGCACGCTGCCATCGGCGGCGATGCCCTTCGCGGCGCCTATCGCCTCGAGGTCGCGCGACAGGGTTGCCTGCGTGACGTCAATTCCCTGATCTGCGAGCAGCGTCCGGAGTTGATCCTGCGAGGTGACGACTTCTTCGACGAGCAGTGACCTGACCTGGGAGCGACGGGCCGTCATGCTCTGCGGCGCGCTCACCCTGGGCTCCCGTGCTCGACAATATCGCCGAGGGCCCTGCCCCATCGGACGATGACCTCGTCCACATCGTCATCGGTGATCGTGAGTGCCGGGGCGAGCCTGACCACCCGGGAGCCGATCGCATTGACGAGCAGGCCCTGTGCCCGCGCGGACCGCTCAATGGCCTTGGCATGGTCACCTGCAATGACAGCACCGAGCAGGAGTCCGTGACCCCGCACATGATCGACGAGTCCGTGCGACGCGGCGACGAGCTCTCCGGACAGCCGGGCATTGAGCATGGCCGCCCGGGCCAGGAGGCCTTCATCCTCGATGATGTCGAGCACCGCAAGTGCCGCAGACGCAACGACCGGATTGCCGCCGAATGTCGAACCGTGTGATCCGGGCTCCAACAGATCGGCTGCCCGTCCGCTCGCCAGCACTGCACCGATCGGCAAGCCACCTCCGAGTCCCTTGGCGAGGGTCATGATGTCGGGAACCACCTTCTCCCGCTGGTGGGCGAACCAGCGGCCGGTGCGGCCAATCCCCGTCTGGACCTCGTCGAGAACGAGAAGGGCGCCGTTCGCGTCGCAGACCCTCCGGGCGGCGGCGAGGTATCCGTCAGAGGGGACGACGACTCCGCCCTCGCCCTGAATCGGCTCGAGGAATACCGCGGCGGTCTGGTCGGATACAGCCGTTCGTAGAGCCTCCGCGTCGTCGTACGGGACGACACTGACGTCGCCGGGCAGCGGCCGGAACGGGTCCTGCTTCGCGGGCTGCGCGGTGAGTGCCAACGACCCCATTGTTCGTCCGTGGAAGCTGCCTGCCGCCACGACCATGCCGCTGCGGCCGGTGAGCCGCGCAATCTTGAACGCAGCCTCATTCGCTTCGGCTCCGGAGTTGCAGAAGAACACCCGGGCATTCTCAGGGTTGCCAGCGAGCCGGATGAGACGCTCGGCAAGGGCGATGGCCGGTTCAGTGGCGTAGAGATTGCTCGTATGCCCCAGGGTCGACAGTTGCGCCGACACTGCTTCGATGTATCGCGGGTGCGCATGACCGATCGCATTGACGGCGATTCCAGCGATGAGGTCGATGTACTCGCCGCCCTCGTCATCCCACACCCGCGAGCCGCTGCCTCTCACGAGCATGATCGGAGGAGTGCCGTAGTTGTCCATGAACGCGCCTTGCCACCGAGTGCGCCAGTCGCTCATGCCTGCTCCGATCCGGCTGCGGTGTCCGGCAGCACCATCGTTCCGACACCCCGGTCGGTAAACACCTCGAGCAGCACCGAATGCGGGACGCGGCCGTCGATGACGTGGGCACGTCCGACCCCACCCTCGACGGCGCGCGCGCACGCCTCCATCTTCGGCACCATTCCTGACTCGAGACTGGGCATGAGATCGCGCAGGTCGCTTGCCTCGATCACGGCAACGACCTCGGTGCTCCGCGGCCAGTCGGAAAAGAGGCCTTCCACGTCAGTGAGGATGACGAGTTTCTCCGCCCGCAGCGCTACGGCGAGTGCCGAAGCTGCGGTATCGGCGTTCACGTTATGCGTTACCCCATCACGATCACGTGCCACGGTCGAGATGACGGGGATGAACCCCTCGGTCAGAAGTCGCTCGACAAAGGCCGGCTGGACGTCGACCACGTCGCCGACGAGCCCAATGTCAACGGCCTCGCCGTCGACGATTGCGGGACGTCTCTCGGCAAGGAAGAGCTGGGCGTCCTCGCCGGACAGCCCGATTGCGAACGGGCCATGCTCATTGATGAGCCCGACGAGCTCGCGCTGCACCTGGCCGACGAGCACCATGCCGACAACGTCCATGACCTCGGGGGTTGTCCGGCGCAAGCCGCCGACGAACTCACTCTCGATGCCGAGCCGATCGAGCATGGCATTGATCTGCGGCCCGCCGCCGTGGACGACGACCGGCCTCAGACCCGCGAGACGGAGGAACACGATGTCCTCGGCAAAGCTCGTCTTGAGGTGCGAATCCGTCATCGCGTTGCCGCCGTACTTCACCACGACCGTTGCGCCGTTGAAGCGCTTGAGCCATGGCAGTGCGCCGGCGAGCACAGCCGCCTTCTCAGCGGCCCCAGACAGCACAGCCGCTTTCTCAGCGGCCCCAGACAGCACAGCCGCTTTCTCAGCGGCCCCAGACAGCACAGCCGCCATTTCGTTGGAAGCTATGTCCGATTCGCTGCTCGGGCTCTCGATCATGCGTGGCTCCTAGGTGGCATACGCGGAGTTCTCGTGGACGTACTCGGCGGTGAGGTCATTGGTCCAGACGGTGGCACTCTCGAGCCCGGCATCAAGCGACACGCGAATTTCGACCTCGCGGCCGCTGAGACTCACGAGGCCGCGAGGATCCCCGATCGAGCCGCCACGGCAGATCCAGACGCCGTTCATTGCGACATCGACACGATCAGGGTCGAACGTGGCGCTCGTCGTGCCCATTGCGGAAAGCACCCTGCCCCAGTTCGGGTCCTCACCGTGCAGGGCGCACTTGAGGAGGTTGCTGCGGGCGATCGCGCGAGCCACCTCCAGTGCATCGTCAATCGTCGCCGCGGACTCCACGACAATGGCGATTTCCTTTGATGCTCCCTCGGCGTCGGCGATCAGCTGACGGGCCAGACTCGAGCACACCTCCGTGAGGGCCTCGGTGAATTCGCGTGAATCGGGAGTCACGCCGCTCGCGCCGCTCGAGAGCAGCAGCACGGTGTCATTTGTCGACATGCAGCCATCGGAGTCGATTCGGTCGAATGATCGTGCCGTCGCCTCACGAAGCGCCTCGTCGGCCTGGGCCGTTGAGAGGGCGGCGTCGGTCGTGATGACCACGAGCATTGTCGCCAGCGCAGGCGCGAGCATGCCGGCGCCCTTCGCCATCCCGCCGATGATGAAGCCGTTCGTGTCGATCACCGACAGCTTGGCGACCGTGTCAGTGGTCATGATCGCATGTGCCGCGTCAACCCCGCCCTCGCCGGAGAGGGAGGCGAAGGCGGCTTCCACACCGGCTGCGAGCCTGTCCATCGGGAGTCGTTCACCGATGAGTCCGGTCGAGCACACGCCGATCTCGGCCGCACCCGTTTCGATGCCTTCCGCGGTAAGGAGCGCTGCAACCATCTCCGCAGTGCGGTGGGTGTCCTGGAATCCCGCGGAACCTGTGCACGCGTTCGCTCCGCCGGAGTTCAGGACGACGGCTCGAAGCGACCCGGCATCGAGTACCTGCTGGGACCACATCACCGGAGCTGCCTTGAACCGATTGCTCGTGAATACCCCAGCCGCAACCTGCAGTGGGCCATCGTTCACGACCAAGGCGACATCCTTCGAGCCAGAGGCCTTAAGCCCTGCTGCGACCCCTGCTGCACGAAAGCCACGCGCGGCGCTCACACTCATGGTGCTATCCCATCGATCTGGAGGCCCATCGCCTCATCAAGGCCGAGCATGAGGTTGGCGTTCTGCAGGGCCTGCCCCGCAGCGCCCTTGCCGAGGTTGTCGAGGGCGCTCACGATGATCGCTCGACCGGAGTGCGGGTCGAGCGCAACTTGAAGGAGCACGGCATTCGTGCCACTCACAGACGATGTCTGCGGCCAGGTGCCCGGCTCGAGCAGGTGGACGAATCGCTCGCCGGCATAGGCCGCATCAAGGCAATCGACGAGATTCTCCTGCGTCGTGCCCGGTGCAACCCTCGCCGTCGATGTGCTGATGATTCCGCGCGGCATCGGAGCAAGAAGCGTCGTGAACGACAGCCTGACGGATCGATTGGAGACTTGCGAAATCGACTGCTCGATTTCGGGAATGTGCTGGTGGGTACCGCCCACCTTGTACGCCGACATCGAACCCATGACCTCGCTCGCAAGGAGCGATTCAGATAGCTTTCGGCCCGCCCCCGACGTACCGGACGCCGCAACCACGACGAGGTCGGACGTATCAATGAGTCCCGTCTGCGCCAGGGGGGCGAGTGCCAGCGCCACGGCCGTGGCATAGCAGCCCGGATTGGCCACCCGGCTCGCGGATGCGATGAGGGTTCTCGCCCCGCTCAGCTCGGGAAGTCCGTAAGCCCAGCTGTCCGCGTGCGGATGTCCGCCGTAGTACGTATCCCACTTCTGCGCTTCTTCAAGGCGGTGGTCGGCACCGAGGTCGACGATTCGAATGTCCGGTGGAAGGCTGGACGCGATCGATGCCGACTCTCCGTGCGGCAGGGCCAGAAAGACGAGGTCTGACTGCGCAAGCAGGTCAGGGTTCGTTGGGGCGAGCACTCGATCGGCGAGCGAGAGCAGCTGGGGGTGCACATCGCCTAGCCGCCTCCCGACATTACCGCCCGCCGTCACCGCCCCGATCTCGATCATCGGATGCCCCGTGAGCAGCCGGAGCAGCTCGCCGCCGGCATAACCAGACGCTCCAGCGACACTCACCGTGATCATGCGCATAATATACACGGCAATGCATATATGCATGAGTCCGGGAGGGTGGCGCCACAACTCACCCGGTGAAGGTCAGCGAAGGACCGCTCCACAGTTGCGGGCTGCGGAATCGATGGCTGCCTGGCGCGCCGCTTGAATTTCGCCCGCATCGAGCGTGCGATCAGCGGCCCGGAATCTCAATGAGAACGCTAGCGAACGATGACCCTCGGCAACCTGCGCACCGCGGTAGACGTCGAACAGCCTCACCGACTCGAGGAGCTCCCCAGCGCCCTCGGCCAGCGATGCCGAGACCTCGCTCACCGGAACAGAGTCAGCAACGACGAGCGCGAGATCCTCCTTCGCCACCGGGTGCGTGCTCACGGCCGGCGCGGGGCGGATCACGGCCGCTCGGTCACCGCAGACGTCGAGGTTCAACTCCATCGCGCATGCTCGCTCCGGGAGTTCCATCGCCTCGATCACCCTGGGGTGAAGCTCCCCCGCAACTCCGACCTGGACGTCGCCGATCATGAGCGCGGCGCATCGTCCCGGATGGAAGCTTGGATCGGAGCCACGGGCCACCGAAATCGAGACACCGAGAACCCCGGCAATTACCTGGGCGTGCTCCACCGCATCGGACCAGTCGTACGGCCGGGCCGGGCCCCACCAGCCGGCTGGCGTCCGGTCGCCCGTGAGCAGCGAGCCGACCATGCACGGCTGGTCGGGCAGCATCGCGGATAGCGCAACCCATTCAGCATCTGTCGGGCGCCGCTCGACGCTCGGGCGAGTCACGCTCTCCCCCGCGACTCCGCGGAAGACCGAGCCCAGTTCGAAGATCGCAAAATCGGAATTACCGCGCCCGATGTTTCGACGACCGGCGGCGATCAAACCGGGGAGCAGCGATGCGCGAAGCAGGGGCTGCTCATCAGACAGCGGATTCGCCAAGCGAACCCGCGCCCGGCACGGGTCGTCGTCGTTCACGCGCAGGGCATCGAGCTCGCGGTCGCCGACGAATGGATACGTGAGTACCTCGATCGCGCCCCGCGCGGCAAGGGCAATACCCACTCGCCGGCGAATGCGTTGCGCCTGCGTGAGGCCATGGCCCAGTGCCGAGGTCGGGAGGGTCGATGGCAGCTGGTCGTATCCGACGAGCCTCACCACCTCCTCGACGAGGTCGGCAGGATCGGTGAGATCGGGCCGCCAGGACGGCACCTCGACCATGAGCGAACCGTCACGCTCGGCGACCCCACATCCGACCGCCTCGAGCAGGCGGATGACCGCAGCATCGTCAATGGGCATACCGGCAACCTCTGCGGGCTCCTGCGCGCGAATCGCGATAGAAGTCGGCTGGTACTCGCCCTCCACCGCTGTCATCCCGATATAGGTGCCGCCTCCGAACTCCAAGAGGAGCTCAGCAGCCCGGGCTGATGCGTATGGCGCCAGCTCACGATCGACACCACGCTCGAATCGCCGTGACGCCTCTGATGACAACCGGTGGCGACGGGATGCCCGCGCGATGACTCCTGAGGAGAAATGCGCCGCCTCGAGCGCGATATTCACCGTGCCGTTGTCAATCTCGGAAGTGAGTCCGCCCATGACCCCGGCGAGGCCGATGATTCCAGAATCGTCCATGATGACGAGATCATCGGGACCGAGCTCGCGGACGACGTGATCAATGGTCTCCAGGTGGGCACCCTTGGGCGCCCAACCTGCTCGCACCCTCCCAGAGAGCTTGTCGAGGTCGAACGCATGCAATGGCTGGCCGAGCTCGAGCATGACGTAGTTCGTGACATCAACGGCCAGCGAGACCGGCCGCATCCCGCAGGCCACGAGGCGACGCTGCATCCAATGCGGTGACGAAGCCGACGGATCGAAGCCGGTGACCGTGCGCATCGTGAACAGCCCGCAGGCGCTGAGGTCGTCGCTGCCGCATTCGGCGGGGGCCGCACCGGAAGCGGGGGCCGGGAGCTCGACGATCACTGACCCCGGATCTGTGAACGGGACGCCGTAGGCGAATGCCAGCTCGCGCGCAATACCTCGAATCGACAGCGCGTACCCGCGGTCGGGGGTGACCGCGATATCGAGCACCTCATCGCCCACCCCGACGATCGGAGCAGCGTCAGCTCCGATCACGCCAGCATCCTCGGGCAGCACCATGATGCCGTCGTGGTTCTCGCCGAGCCCGAGCTCGCGTTCGGAGCAGATCATGCCGTCCGATGTATGGCCGTAGGTCTCGCGCGCGGCGATCGTGAACCCACCCGGCAGGACGGTGCCGGGGAGAGCCACGACCACGCGGTCACCGGGCGCGAAGTTTCGGGCACCGCAGATGATGCCGCGAACGCCTCCGTGATCTGATCCGACATCGACCTGACACCACCGAATGGGCTTCTTGAACTCGGTCAGCTCCTCGACGACGACGACGTGGCCGACGACGAGCGCGCCGATCACCCCTTCGCCGATCGCCTCGACGGTCTCGACCTCGAGCCCGGCACGAACGAGATGCTCGGCAATGTCTCGTCCGCTCTGGTCCGCGGGGATCTCGACAAGCTCTCTGAGCCAGGAAACAGGGGCGCGCACTATGACTCCAAACCGAATGCTCGGGTGAAACGGACATCGCCTTCGACCATGTCGCGCATATCGGTCACGCCGTTGCGGAACATGAGGGTTCGCTCGATGCCCATGCCGAACGCGAACCCCCGGTAGCGCTCGGGGTCGATGCCCACGGCGCGCAGGACCCTTGGGTTCACCATGCCGCACCCGCCCCACTCGATCCAGCCCTCGCTTCCGCAGGTGCGGCACGGTCGATCGGCATTGCCGACCGACGCCCCCCGGCAGACAAAGCACTGTACGTCGAGCTCGGCACTCGGCTCGGTGAACGGGAAGTAGGACGGGCGGAGGCGGGTCACGATGCCCTGGCCGAACATCGCCTCGGCAAAGTGGTCCAAGGTGCCCTTGAGATCGCCCATCGTGATGTTCTCGTCGACTGCAAGTCCTTCGACCTGATGGAACACCGGCGTGTGGGTGGCATCGAGCTCATCGGTACGGAAGACACGTCCGGGCGCAACGACATAGATCGGCAGCGGGCGCTCGAGCATGGCTCGAATTTGGATGGGGGAAGTCTGGGTACGAAGCACGACCCCGCTCTCCTGGGACGTGACATAGAACGTGTCCTGCATCGTGCGGACCGGATGATCACGCGGCACGTTGAGCGCGTCGAAGTTCACCCACTCGGCCTCGGCCTCGGGGCCCTCGGCGATGTCGTATCCCATCGCCACGAACACGTCGCACACCCGCTCCATGAGCGTGGTGAGGGGATGGCGTCCGCCCACGGTTTCGCGAACCACCGGCAAGGTGACGTCGATTGATTCCTCGGCGAGGACCCGCTCATCTCGCTCGAGTTCGAGCGCGTCCTGCCGATCGTCCAACGCCGTCTTCACCGCAGCGCGGGCCTCCCCGACGCGCTTGCCGACCTCGGCCTTCGCCGCCGGGGGCAGTGCCCCGATCTCGCGGTTCGCGAGGGCAAGGGGTGAGCGGTCGCCGGCATGCGCGATGCGCACCTCCTTGAGTGAGGCGAGATCCTGGGCGACGGCGATGGCATCGCTTGCCTCGCGCACCATGGCAGCAACTGCCTCAGCGCTCAGTACGGAAACCTGCTTGGGGTCAAAGGTGGTGTTTGGTCCAGACATAAGACCCCGAGTATTTCACCCCGGCACCTGCGTGCCGTCGGCGACTACTCCCCGAGGATCGCGAGGGTGAGCGCTGACACCGATGCCTCGATGTCGCCAACACCGTGCAGGATGAGATCGGGATCCTCCGGCACCTCGTACGCCTGCCCCATACCGGTCATATTGGGGAGCGAGCCAGCAGCCGCCTTCGCGTACAAGCCCTTTGGATCGCGCTCGGCGCACACTTCCACTGAGGTGTCGACATGCACCTCGAGGAACTCCCCCGGGGCAAACAGGGCCTTTGCGGCGAGTCGATCCGACCGGTACGGCGAGACGAGCGCAACGAAGACAACGAGCCCGGAGTCGCGCATGAGTTTGCCGACCTCCGCAACACGGCGGACATTCTCGGCACGGTCCTCCGGCGTGAAGCCCAAATCCTTGTTGAGGCCCGTCCGGACGTTGTCGCCGTCGAGGACATACGTGTGAACGCCCAGAGCGTGGAGCCTACGGACGGCCGCATCGGCAATGCTCGACTTGCCGGAACCAGGCAGCCCGGTGAGCCACACGACCTTGCCCTCATGCCCCATGAGCCGAACTCGCGCCTCGTGGTCGACGTCATATGAGTGGGGCACGACGTTGAACGAACGCCGCATCGCGTGCCGGGTGAGACCAGCAGCGACGGTGTCGGCGGTGACCCGGTCGACGAGCAGGAACCCTCCGGTATCGCGACTCGTCGTATAGGGATCCATCGGAATCGGACGATCGGTCGCGATCTCGACGCGGCCGACGTCGTTCATGTCGAGCAGGCGCGTCGAATGCTCATGGCCGGAGACCACATCGAGCCGATAACGGACATTCGTCACCGTCGCCGGAACCGAGCGGGACCCGGAGACGAGGAGGTAGGAGCGCCCGTGCGCGAGCGGCTCCTCGCCCAGCCAGACCAGATCCGCAGAGAACCGGTCAGCCGGCTGCACCGCGGTCGGGCCCGTGCCCGCAAGCAAGTCGCCGCGCGTGACGTCGACCTCATGGTCGAGCGTCAAGGTGACCGCCTGCCCACTCACGGCTCGTTCGAGATCACCGTCGTACGTCACGATTCGATCGATGACCGCCGTACGGCCCGAGTCAGCGACGACGACGTCATCACCCCTCGATACCTCACCTGAGACCACCGTTCCCGCGTATCCACGGAAGTTGCCATCAGCGCGAACGATGAACTGAACCGGGAAGCGAAAGGGCTTGGCGGCGGTGTCCTCGACGGGCTCCCATGCGGCGAGGAACTCCAGAAGGCTCGGGCCGTCAAACCATGGCATCTGCTTCGTTGGCGATGTGACATTGTCGCCGGCGGCCGCACTCATCGGGATGGCACGGACATCTGGGATGTCGAGCCGGTCTGCGGTCGCCTGCACGACCGCGACGATCTCGTCGAATGGCACCTGCTCGTAGCCGACGAGGTCCATCTTGTTCACCGCGATAATCACGGTCTTCACGCCCATGAGCGCGCAGACGGTCAAGTGCCGATGAGTCTGCGGGCGCACGCCTCGAGCCGCGTCGACAAGAAGCACGGCGACATCGCCGTTCGATGCAGCCACCGCCATGTTGCGCGTGTACTGCTCATGCCCCGGCGCATCCGCGATCAGGACTCGACGGCCGTTCGGGAGGTTCATGTGCCGGTAGGCGACGTCGATCGTGATGCCCTGCTCACGCTCGGCCTCGAGCCCATCGGTGAGAAGTGAGAAGTCAACCTCGCCAACCGGAATCGTGGATCCGCCGCGGCGTGTCTGCCGTGCGTATTCGAGTTGGTCAAGCGGAACGCTGTTGGTCTCGGCCAGCAATCGTCCGATGAGCGTGGACTTGCCGTCGTCGACGGAGCCGCAGGTCACGAGGTGGAGCACCGGGATCAGGCGCGTTGTCGTCATTAGAAGTAACCCTCTG
>CALPZT020000013.1 GCA_943328365.2 Bifidobacterium breve
ACCGAGGGGTCGGTTGTCTTCACGCGTCCGGCTGAGGCCGACGATGCCCCGATCATGTTCAGCGGTGACGTTCTCTTCGCCGGCTCCATCGGCCGAACGGATCTCCCTGGTGGTGACCACGGCGCCATGATTGACAGCCTTCAGCGGGTGATCGTGAGCGCTGATGACGCGACAGTGGTCCTCCCGGGGCATGGTCCGAGCACGACGATCGGCGCCGAGCGGGCATCGAATCCCTTCCTTCGATTCAATGAGGGCCTTCGATTCAGTGACGGCGCATCCGCGGCCCCGTCGCGTGGCATGTGATGGCCATGTTCCAGGCACCAAAGGGGGTGCCCGAGTACTTCGGCGAGCAGGCTGCGGCCTTCCTCGCCGTGCGCGCGGCGCTCAGCGGTCCGGCCGCCCTTGCCGGATACGGCTACGCCGAACTGCCGGTGTTCGAGGACACCGGCTTGTTCATCCGAGGGGTCGGCGAGTCGACCGATGTCGTCTCCAAGGAGATGTACACCTTCGAGGACAGGGGCGGACGTTCCCTCACGCTGCGTCCCGAGGGCACGGCGGGGGTTATGCGGCTCGTCATCCAGCACGGACTCGATCGAGGCCAGCTCCCGGCGAAACTCTGGTACGCCGGGCCATTCTTCCGTGCAGAGCGGCCTCAGCATGGCAGGTATCGGCAGTTGCAGCAGGTGGGCATCGAGGCTATTGGCTCGGATGATCCCGCGCTCGACGCAGAGGTAATCGCGCTTGCCGACACGGGCTTTCGGTCCCTTGGGCTCTCGCAGTTCACCCTGCACCTCACCTCACTTGGATGTGCCGGATGCCGTCCCGACTATCGAAGGGCCCTGCAGTCGTTCCTCGCCGAACTCGACCTCGACGAGGCCACGCGGGCGCGCGCCGAGGTTAATCCGATGCGCGTCCTCGACGACAAGCGACCTGACATCCAGGCGCTTCTTGGTGGAGCGCCGTTCATGGTCGATCACCTGTGCGGCGCATGCACCGAGCACTACGCCGCGGTCCGGCACTCGCTGAGGATTCTCGGGGTTTGTTGGGCGGAGGCGCCTGCACTCGTCCGGGGGCTCGACTACTACACGCGGACAACGTTCGAGTTCACCCATGATCTCCTCGGAGCCCAGTCGGGCATCGGTGGCGGCGGGCGCTACGACGGCCTCATGGCGTCGATCGGCGGTGCGGCACTGTCGGGCATCGGATGGGGCATCGGAACCGATCGCACGCTCCTCGCCTGCCAGGCCGAGGGCCTCGAGCCGGGTGCTGGTCCGATGATCGACGTCTACTGCGTACCGATCGGCGCACGAGCAAAGGACCGTCTCGTTGGGCTCGCCGGCCAATTGCGATCCCGTGGGGTTCGGGTCGACATTGCCTACGGCGATCGCGGGCTCAAGGGCGCGATGAAGTCCGCCGACCGAAGCGGGGCACCGCTTGTCATCGTCCTCGGGGACAATGAGGTGCAGGCCGAAACCGCGGTGATCAAGGAGATGACGACCGGAGAGCAGTCGACGGTCCCATGGGACCGCGTGATCGACGTGGTGCAGGCCCGAGTCCAAGAGCAAGCAATCGAGAGGAACGCGCGGTGATCCGCTCAAGAAATGCCGGAACCCTGAGGTCGGACGACATTGGCATCACGGTGACCTTGGCGGGCTGGGTCGCCAGTCGTCGTGATCACGGTGGAGTTGCCTTCCTTGACCTGCGTGATGCCAGCGGCATCGTCCAGGTCGTCGTCCATGATCCGGAGGTCGCGCACGGGCTGCGCGACGAGTACTGCCTGAGGATCGTCGGGACCGTTGCTGCCCGGCCGACCGGGAACGAGAACCCCGAACTGCCAACCGGTTCGATCGAGGTGATGTCGACCGAGGTTGAGATCCTGTCAGTCTCCGCGCCACTGCCGTTCCCCATCGATGATCGCGTGACGGTCGGCGACGAGATCCGCCTGAAGTACCGCTACCTCGACCTTCGCCGTCAATCGGCGGGTGATGCACTGCGCATGCGATCGAAGGTCAACCAGATCGCCCGGAACGTGCTCCTCGACCTCGATTTCGTCGAGATCGAGACACCAACCCTCACCCGATCCACTCCCGAGGGCGCGCGCGACTTCCTCGTGCCGGTGAGACTGCAGCCGGGTCATTGGTACGCGCTCCCGCAGTCGCCCCAGTTGTTCAAGCAATTGCTCATGGTTGCGGGTATGGAGCGCTACTTCCAGATCGCGCGCTGCTATCGCGACGAGGACTTCCGTGCAGACCGGCAGCCTGAGTTCACCCAGCTCGACGTCGAGATGTCGTTCGTCGAGCAGGCTGATGTCATTGCGGTGGGCGAGCAGATCGTCCGCGCCCTATGGAAGGGCATCCTCGACGTCGAGATCGGCGACATCCCGCAGATGACATACGCCGAGGCAATGCGGCGATTCGGCAGCGATAAGCCGGATCTGCGGTTCGGCCTTGAGCTTGTCGACCTCACCGCGTACTTTGCGGCCACCCCGTTCCGGGTGTTCCAGGCGGAGCACGTGGGTGCGGTCGTGATGCCGGGTGGCGGCGACCAGCCGCGTCGCCAGTTCGATGCGTGGCAGGAGTGGGCGAAGCAGCGGGGGGCCAAGGGCCTTGCCTATGTAACGATCGACGCCGATGGCGCACTCGGTGGTCCGGTCGCCAAGAACCTGAGCGACGAGGAGCGCGATGGCCTCATCGCAGCGGTCGGCGCCAAGCCTGGCGACTGCGTCTTCTTCGCCGCGGGCAAGGCATCTGATGCCCGTGCGCTCCTTGGTGCGGCTCGAATCGAGGTGGCCCGCCGGCTCGAGCTCATTGACGAGAGCGCGTGGTCATTCCTGTGGGTCATCGATGCCCCGATGTTCGAGGAGACCGAGGCGGAGGATGGAACGAAGGGCTGGACGGCGGTCCACCATCCGTTCACCTCGCCGAACGAGGAGTGGCGCGACCGGTTCGAGGAATCGCCGGGGGAGGCGCTTGCCTGGGCCTACGACATCGTGTGCAATGGCAATGAGATCGGTGGCGGCTCGATCCGTATCCACCAAGGCGATGTCCAAGAGCGCGTGTTCGCAATGCTCGGAATGACGGAGGCGGAGTCGCAGGAGAAGTTCGGCTTCCTTCTCGACGCGTTCAAGTTCGGCCCCCCTCCGCACGGCGGCATCGCGATTGGCTGGGATCGCACCTGCATGCTCCTTGCCGGAGCGCAGTCGCTGCGCGAGGTGATCGCGTTCCCGAAGACCGGAGCGGGCCACGATCCACTGACCGGAGCCCCGACGCCCATCACCGCTCAGCAGCGCAAGGAGGCTGGGATCGATACCGTTCCAGCAGCACCGAGCGGTGCCATCCCGGTCTGATATGGCGATCGCCGGACGCGATCGTCTCACGTGAATCTTCCGACCGTCACAATTCCGTAACAACGCTGACGTGTCGAGGACGTTCGTGGACGATAGTCGCGTTCACGTTTCGCTCACGGATTTGGAGGACTAGATGAAGAAGCGCCTAGCGCTCGGCATGGGCGGCCTCGCGGCCTTTGCCATGGTGGCATCCGGCTGCGCCGGTGGATCGACAAGCACTGAGAGTTCTGCGGCTGCGGCGAGCGCTCCTGCCGCTTCAGCGGCCGCATCGGCACCCGCCGAGGCACCCGTCTGCGGCGGTTCCATCGCCGTCATGGCGCCCCTTACCGGTGGCGCCGCATCGATCGGCCAGGAGCAGTTGAACTTCGCCAAGCTTGCGGTCGATGACTTCAATGCGGCGAACAGCAGCACATACGCACTCGTCGAGAGCGATACCCAGCTCGACGCCGGTCAGGCGAGCACCCAGTCGACTTCGATCGTGTCTGACAGCGCCATCATCGGCGTGGTCGGCCCGGCTGGATCACAGGAAGTATCGGCCGTGGGCCCGGCCTTCTCCGAGGCGGGCCTCGGCTTCGTCTCAGCGTCGGCCACGAATCCCGACCTCACCAACGGTGACAACCCGACCTTCTTCCGCGTGGTCCCGACCGACGCCGTCCAGGGCCCGACCGATGCCGAGTTCATCGCGGGCACGATCGGCGCCAAGAAGGTCGTCGTCATCGAGGAGAAGACCGACTACGGCACCGGCATCGCCAAGTCGGTGGCGGACGCACTGACCGCAGCCGGCGTTGCCAATGAGGTTATCGCGGTTCCCGAGGACAAGAAGAGCTACGACGACGTCGTGTCCAAGGTCGGCGACGATGTCGACGTCGTCTTCGTCACCTTCCAGGTGGCGGCGAAGTCCGAGCAGGTCGCGCAGTCGCTCGTGAAGTCGGGCAAGAAGGCAGTCGTCTTCGGCTCAGACGGATCATTCTCCGGTGACTTCAAGACCGGCGGCTCGTACGTTTCGGCATTCGCCCCGGACATCAAGGGAATCCCGGCGGCAGCCGATGTGGCGCAGCGCTTCTCTGATGCCTACGGAGAGTTCGGAACCTTCGGACCACCGGTCTACGTGGCAACCCAGTCGATCCTGCAGGCTGCGCAGCGTGCCTGCGCGGCAGGTGCCAGTGATCGGGCGGGCGTGCTCGCGGAGCTCAAGAACACGAACATCGCCGGTTCGATCCTCGGCGGCGATATTGCGTTCGATGCAATGGGCGATGTCAACGGCGCCAAGTTCTACATCTTCAAGCTCGACGAGTCTGGCGCACCCCAGCTCGTCCAGTAATGATCGACGTGCGGGGGCCGGTGTCATGCCGGCCCCCGCATCCCTTCCCAGCAGAGGTGCGTGACGGTGGAGTACTTCGGCGAGCAGCTCGTCAACGGGGTCGTCATGGGTGGCGTCTACGCGCTCATCGCCCTCGGCTACACCCTCATCTACGGCGTACTCCAGTTCCTTAATCTCGCGCACGGCGAGCTGTACATGATGGGCGCCTTCTTCGGGTTCTTCACGATGACTGCACTCGGCGGCCCCTCAGCCAGCGCTGTCCCGGTCGCCGTGATGATCGGCATCATGTTCATCGTCGCGATGGGCGGTGGCGCCCTCCTCGGCGTCGCGGTCGAGCGTTTCGCCTATCGTCCGCTGCGAAATTCGAGTCGCCTCGCACCCCTCATCTCCGCCCTCGGCGTCTCGTTGTTCCTCCAGAACGCGGCACTCCTCCTCTTCGGTGCGCGGGTCCGGCTCTATGACACCGGTCAATTCATCGACCTGCGGTCCGGGATCTCAATCGGTCGGATCAGGATCGATCCCACTGAGATGATGGTTGTCATCGGCGCCCTCCTGCTCATGGCCGGGCTTTGGCTCATGGTGAACCGAACTCGGCTGGGCCGGGCGATGCGCGCGGTCGCCGTCGATCAGGATGCCGCCGTCATGAACGGGATCGATGTTGATCGAACAGTGGTGTGGACCTTCGCGATCGCGAGCGGCCTCGCGGGCGCGGCGGGCGTCATGTCTGGGCTGCTGCTCTATCCCGTTGACCAGTACATGGGCGTGTTCGCCGGGCTGAAGGGCTTTAGTGCCGCAGTACTCGGCGGGATCGGCTCGATTCCCGGGGCGATGCTCGGCGGGTTCCTCCTCGGCATTACCGAGGCCCTCGTGACCGGGTATCTCAATCCCACGTACGCAGACTTCATCGCATTCCTCATCCTCATCCTCGTCCTCCTCATCCGTCCCCGCGGCATCCTCGGCCGCCCCGCGATCGCGAAGGTGTGAGATGAGCACGACGCCCGAAGACTCCCGGGGTATCGGCACCGACGAATGGGTGGCGCAGCACGGCGAGCGAGCCCAGCGGGGCACCGGCCTCTACGCGCGAATCGGCGAAGCATGGATGGGCCTGCCGTCCCTTGTCCGATGGGGCATTCCATTGCTCCTCGTGGTCCTCGTTCCATTCGCCGGCTCGAACGACTACATCCTGCGCATCGGAATCAACCTCGGGCTCTTCCTGCTCCTCGCACTCGGTCTGAACCTTGTCGTCGGGTACTCGGGCCTGCTCGACCTCGGATTCATCGCGTTCTACGGCTTCGGCGCATATGCCTATGCCGCCCTTGCAAGCGAGCAATTCGGGCTGCACCTGCCCTCACTCCTCGCCATCGTCATCGTCGTCGTCACCACGGCGGCGTTCGGGTTCACCCTCGGACTGCCGTCGAGGAGGCTCACCGGCGACTATCTGGCGATCGCAACCCTGTTCTTCGGCCAGATGTTCGTGGTCCTCATGGTGTCGTCCGATGCGGTGCAGTTCCCGTGGATGGACGAGCCCATGGACCTTACCGGCGGGGCGAATGGCATCTCGAATGTCGATCAGCTCTCAGTACTCGGCTTCACCTTCGACTCGAACCTGTCGTACTACCTGCTCCTCATCGTCTTGGTCGTGCTCGCCACCGTCGCGACGAAGCGCATCCACTTCTCCAGGCACGGGCTCGCCTGGCGCAGCCTGGGCGAGGATTCGCTAGCGGCGCAGCACATGACGATCCCGACCGTGCGCCTCAAGCTCCTGGCGTTCACCCTCGGCGCCGGCATAGCCGGGCTTGCCGGGGCCATCTTCGCCTCGGTTCAGCAGGGGGTGTACCCCAGCACGTTTGAGCTTCCGCTTCTCATCACGATCTATGCGGCCATCATCCTCGGCGGACTAGGGAGCATTCCCGGTGTCCTCCTCGGCGCGGCGATCATGACCATCCTGCCGGAGCTGCTTCGCTTCCCGGAGTACAGCAACTGGCTCTTTCTCGTCGTGCTCATCCTCGGCACGATCATGTACCTGAAATCCTGGAAGCTCGTGCCCGCAGTGTTCGCAGGCATGATCGCCATCGGATTCATCGCGAACGTGATCTTCCTGGCAATCGGGGTGCCCTACCTCACGACCGCGGAGTGGGCGAAGGGCCCGCTGGCGCCGGTGCTTGGATCATGGATTTTCATGCCGGAAGAACGGGTACTGATCGGGAATATCGCCTTCGTCGCGCTCGTCGTTGCGGTGGCGTGGATGTCGCTTCTCACGAGGCGTACGACGATCATCCTGCTGCCATTCGTGCTGTGGCTGGCGATCTTCACCTGGGAGGTTCGCTTGATGCTTGAGCCGAGCATCACGCGGCAGCTGCTCGTCGGCGCCCTGCTCGTCGTGCTCATGGCCACGCGGCCGCAGGGGATCTTCGGCAAGCCGCGAGTGGAGGTGCTGTGATGTCAGGGTCCCCTGAGTCAGAGTCGAACCCGACCCCCGCGCTCGAGCTCATTGACATCACGAAGCGTTTCGGCGGACTCACGAGCCTCGACGCCCTCTCACTTGCCGTGGCGCCGTCAGAGATCCTGAGCGTGATCGGCCCGAACGGGGCAGGAAAGACCACCTTCTTCAACGTAATCACCGGGGTCTACACGCCTGACGAGGGTGACGTCCTGCTCTTCGGCGAGTCGATCAGGGGTGTCGACCCGCACAAGGTCGCGCGGCGCGGGGTGGCCCGAACATTCCAGAACGTGCGGCTGTTCCAGAACCTCACCGTCCGCGAGAACATCACGGCTGCGATGTATGGCAGGACGAACGCCTCACTCTTCGACATCGTGTTTCGAACTCCCCGCGCCCGTCGTGAGGAGCGTGAGAACGAGGAGCGGGTACTCGACGCACTGAGCTTCTTTGGAACGAGGCTGCAGGGATACCGGCTCGATCAGCCCGCCTATTCGCTGTCCTATGCCAATCGTCGGCGGCTTGAAGTTGCAAGGGCCATGGCCACGGGGGCGAGTGTTCTGCTCCTCGACGAGCCGGCGGCGGGCATGAATCCGAAGGAGACCCAGGAGATCACGGAGATCATTGGCCGTCTGCGTGACGAGCGTTCGTACACGATTGTGGTGATCGAGCATGACATGCACGTCGTCGAGGGGGTGAGTGATCGAGTGATCGCGCTCGATCACGGAGTGAAGATCGCCGAGGGTTCCTTCGAAGATGTTGCCACGCACCCGGCTGTCATCGAGGCGTATCTCGGACGTGGATCGGCGGCGCGAAAATGACGGAGAGAACGCCCCTGCTCGAACTGCGTGATGTCAATACCTACTACGGGCAGATCCACATCCTTCAGGGAGTCAATCTCCGGGTTTTCGAAGGTGAATTCGTGGCACTCCTCGGCGGAAACGCGTGCGGCAAGTCGACAACGCTCAAGACCGCGGTGGGCCTCGTCACGCCCAAGTCGGGCTCGGTGCTCATCGACGGGGTCGAGGTCACGAAGGAGAAGCCCGGCGAGCGCATCAGGCGCGGGATCGCCGTCGTTCCCGAGAACCGTCGGCTGTTCGGCCCGATGACGGTCATGGAGAACCTCCAGATCGGTGCCTACACGAGAAGCCACGTCCCCAAAGAGGATTACGACTACGTATTCGACCTCTTCCCGAAGGTTGCCGAACGACGCAACCAACTCGCTGGCACCCTTTCAGGCGGGGAGCAGCAGATGGTCGCAGTCGCCCGTGCTCTCATGTCAAAGCCCAAACTCCTCCTCATGGACGAGCCTTCGATGGGTCTGTCGCCGCTGCTCGTCGAGCAGTCATTCGAGCTCATCGACGATCTTCATCGGCAGGGCGTCTCGATGCTCGTTGTCGAGCAGAACGCCAACATGGCGCTCTCGGTCGCTGATCGCGGCTATGTCCTCCAGACTGGGCGAGTCGTGCTTGAAGGACCTGCCGCCGACTTGGCCCAGGACGCAGAACTGAGAAAGGCCTACCTTGGACGCTGACATGTCGACCTACCGCGAGCGCTTTCCGGTGTTCGAGAAGGTTGCCTACCTGAACAGCTGCTCCCAGGGTGCGCTCGCCGACTCGGTTCGAGCATCCATGGAGTCATACATGGACGGCATGGACGAGTTCGGCTCGCTGTGGGCGACATGGGCAGGCAAGCAGGAAGAGGTCCGCGGCCTGCTTGCGCGGCTCTTCGGCACGACGCCCGGCGAGGTCGCGGTGACCGCGTCGGCTTCCGCGGCGATCGACTCAATTGCATCGGCGATGTTCCTGGGCGACGGCCCGCGCAAGGTCGTTACCACCTCGCTGGAGTTCCCGACGGCGGGCCAGATCTGGCATGCGCAGGAGGCCCGCGGAGTCAGTGTCGTCCACGTGCCGGCTGGACCGGATCACCGCCTGTCCATCGATGACCTCGCGGCCGCGATCGACGATGACACGGCTCTCGTCTCCGTCACGCATGTCTGCTACCGCAATGGGGCAATGACCGACCTCTCGGCCGTCATCGAACTCGCCCACTCGCGAGGAGTCAGGGTCCTCGTCGACGCGTATCAGTCGGGGGGCGCACTTCCGATCGACTTCGCAGCGCTCGGAGCCGACTTCCTCGTCGGTGGCTGCCTGAAGTACATGCTCGGAATGCCCGGAGTCGGCTTCGGCCTCGTCACCGCAGACGCATGCGCCGAGCTCACCCCGACCTCGACCGGCTGGTTCGCTGCGCGCGATGTCTTCGCGATGGACATCTACGGCTACGACCCGGCGTCCGACGCCCGTCGATTCGAGGCGGGCACCCCGGTGGTCCCGAGCCTGTACGCAGTTGCGGCCGGCCTTGAGCTCCTGCTCGAGGTGGGCGTCGAAGGAGCGTGGGAGGTGTCGTCCGGTCTACACGATCAGCTTCGGGCGGGCGTTGCCGATCTTGGCGGCACCGTCGTGACTCCGAGCGGGGCAGGGGAGCACGGCCCGATGATCGCCGTGGCAACGACTGACGAGCAGGCACTTGTCGCCGCCATGGGCGAAGACGGCGTCGTTGTCTCCTCCCGTGACGGCAATATCCGGATCAGCCCGCACTTCTACAACAATGCCGCCGACATCGAGGCCGCATTGAGCTCGATGCGGCGGCATCGTCACCTCCTCGCCTAGGCGAGAGCGGCGTCCAGCGTGATGGTGGCGGACGAATAGAGCTTCGAGACCGGGCAGGTCGCCTTCGACTGCTCGGCGAGTGCCATGAACGCTGCCTCGTCCATTCCGGGGGCAGTGCCTCGGCAGATGAGGTCGATCTGGGTCACCCAAAAGCCATCGGGCTTCTGCTCGAGGTGGACGACAGCGTCGGTGCGCACCACGACGCTGTCGCCAGCGATGCCGGACTCCTCGATGAGGTTCGTGAGCGACATCGAAAAGCAACCGGCGAGCGCGGCACCGAGCATCTGCTCGGGGTTGGTTCCGGCTTCCTCCTGAATGCGTGCGTCGAGTGTGTAGCCGATCTCCGGACCCTTGCGGCCGAGGGTCATCGTGCCCGAGCCAGTGGGCAGGGATCCGGACCAGACGGCGCTCGCGCGATGGCGACTCATATGAACTCCTTCGGTGGGGATACGTGACGTCAAGCGGGTGTGCGTTCACGAAGCCTATGCTCGGCGTATGTCTGCAGCGATGACGATGCCGGGGACCGTGCGCACCGAAGCACATGCCGATCCTGTTCTCGATTCGGACGGTCGGGTGACCGAGCGTGTGATCATCGATGGCGGGCCGTACGCCGAACCGCTCATCCACCGCACGCACCGCATGGCCACCGGTACGTCGACCGCTCGGCACGACGAGGCCCACGACGAACTGCTCTACGTCATGGACGGCGCGGCAGTCGTCCACGTGAGCTCACTGGCCGGCGACGACTCCTTCGATGTGGCGGCGGGCGATGCGGTGCAAGTGCAGGCAGGTGAACGGGTGTCGTTCGAGGTGGCTGCCGGGGAATTGCATCTGCTGTCGTTTCTCGTGCCTGCTCCGACGACCCCGTGGGCTGCGCAGATCGCCCGGCCGGTCGATCGAATCGTGCACGTGGCACGGCTCGGCGAGCAGCAGAGTGAGTCGGCGACAGCCGACCGGCAGTTCGAGGTGCTCTTCGACCGCCATCGAGGCAGTCGCGGGGCGACGATGTTCGTCGGGTTCATCCCGACATCGGGCGCTCCGGAGCATTACCACCTCTACGACGAGATCTGCGTCATCGTTCGAGGCTCGGGGTTCCTGCATGCGCTCGGGCGGGCCCAGCCGATTGGGCCTGGCAGCGCCTTTCATGTCGCGCCGAGGCTGCTCCACGCCATCGAGAATCCCAATGCCGAGGACATCTGGATCCTCGGTGTTTTTCGGCCGGAGGGATCGGCAGCCGCTGCCTTCTACCCCGATGGCCGGCCCGCCCCGTCAAATGAGGACTGAAGCGCTCCAGATCGCTCGTCCGGGCGACCCTTTCCTCGAGTGGCATCTTGACCCGAGTCGTATCGAGGATGTCATCGTCGATGGCGATCATGTTGCATGGACGAGACTCAGGCGTGATGGATCCGAACGCTGGGCGACCGCGCTCGGTGATGATCCGGATCGCATGGCAGCCCTGCTCCTGAATCTTGACTCGCGGGCAGCAGTCGACGGAGTGACCGTACCTGCCGGAGTTCATGGAAGGTTGCCGTCCTCGCTGCGCGCCCCGGAGACCGGGCATTGGTCCCTGTGGATCATGAACGCGAGCGATGTCCCAAACCGGACGCAGCAACGTGCCGCTGCCGCAAGCCTCATCGGCGTTGACGACCCACGGATCAATGAGCTGCTGCGTCATTCCGCATCGGCCCATGTCTTCGCAGGCGATGCCAGCGTCGTTCGATGGGCTGGCGTCGAGCGGGGCGGGCATCTGGTGGCGGTAGCAGGCCAGGAGGTGGAGCCAACGGGTGCCGCGCACATCGTGAGCGTGTGCACCGACCCGGAGTTTCGAGGACAGGGGTTCGGCCGGGCAGTGTGCTCCCGACTCGTTGTCGCCGCGGTTGCGAGCGGTGCCAAGGCGGTTGTCCTGGAGATGTATGCGGCAAATGACGCTGGCCGGGCGCTGTACCGATCAGTGGGCTTCTCCGAGGCCGGGACCTACCGGAGCGGGTTGCTGCGGCGGCCGTCCGACACAAAGGCGCCCTAGGCTGATGCCGTGACCCTCTTCGATGACGGGCTCTCGCCTTTGCGTGCAACAGCCCCGCTCGCAGTTCGCATGCGGCCGTCCAGCGTCGATGAGGTCATCGGCCAGGAGCGCGCGCTGGGCGAGGGATCCCCGCTTCGCAATCTTCTCCACGGCGCCGGCGAGGGCTCGACGATCTCGGTGATCCTCTGGGGTCCGCCTGGCACCGGCAAGACCACGCTTGCCTCGCTCGTATCGCAGGCATCGGGCAGGGTCTTCGCGGAGCTCTCGGCGGTCACTGCGGGAGTGCGAGATGTGCGATCCGTTATCGACAGCGCCCGCGACCAACTCGCCATGCACGGCCGGGGCACGGTGCTCTTCATCGACGAGGTGCACCGGTTCTCCAAGAGTCAGCAGGATGCGCTGCTCCCAGCCGTCGAGAACGGCTGGGTGACCCTCATCGCAGCCACGACGGAGAATCCGAGCTTCTCGGTCATCTCCCCGCTCCTCTCGAGGAGCGTCGTCGTGACCCTCACATCGCTTGATGATGCGGACGTCGCAGCGCTCATTCGACGGGCAGTCATCGATCCTCGGGGACTTGGCGGGCGAGTTGCCATCTCCGACGATGCGGTCGATGTGCTCGCCCAGTTCGCGATGGGGGATGCCCGGCGTGCCCTGACGGCGCTCGAAGCAGCGGCCGCCGGCGCTCAGTCGGCCGGCGATGATGGCCCGCTCATGCTCGAGGTCGCGCACATCGAGCGAGCAGTCCAGCGTGCTGCGCTCCGCTACGACAAGGACGGCGACCAGCACTACGACGTGGTGAGCGCGTTCATCAAGAGCGTCCGAGGCAGTGATCCTGATGCCGCGGTCCACTATCTCGCCCGGATGCTCGAGGCAGGGGAGGACCCCCGCTTCATCGCAAGGCGCCTGATGATTCTCGCGAGCGAGGACATCGGCATGGCCGAGCCCTCGGTGCTCCAGACGGCAGTCGCGGCCGCCCAGGCGGTAGCGCTCATTGGCATGCCGGAAGCCCAGATCATCCTTGCCCACGCCACCGTGCACGCCGCGCTCGCGCCGAAGTCGAATGCCGTGGTGATCGCAATCGGCCAGGCGACGGCTGATGTGCGACGAGGCAGGGTGGGCACCGTCCCGCCGTGGCTGCGTGATGCCCACTATCAGGGGGCTGCAGCATTTGGGCACGGCAAGGGGTACCTCTACCCCCACGACATCCCCGGCGGCGTCGCCGAGCAGCAGTACCTCCCGGATGCTCTCTTGGGAGTCGAGTACTACCGACCGACGAGCCACGGGGCGGAGGCCGCATGGGGGCAGATCGCCGAGCGACTTCGCGGGGCTCGCAGCGGCGAGAGGCTAGGCTTGCCCGAAGCGCCGGAACAGGCGGCAGGACCCTCGGCACAGGAGAAATCACCGTGAGCAGGTTGTTTTGGATGGCAGTCGGAGCCGCCGGAGGGATCTACGTGTACCGGAATGGCGCCCGTATCGCTGCAGATGCCCGTGACCGTGGCGTGGTTGCCGTTGCGCAGGATCTTGCCGGCTCCGCTGCCGCGACGGTGACGACCGTTCGAGGCCTTCTCGGCCAGGCGAATGCTGCAACCGGTGCCGCGAGCTCAACGACGGCAACATGGCCGCGGAATACAGGCGGCAAGTGATGGAGTCCGCAGAGATTCGTAGCAGGTTCCTCAGGTACTTCGCCGATCGCGGGCATCAGGTCGTGCCGTCCGCGTCGCTCCTCCTTGACGATCCCACGCTGCTCTTTGTCAACGCCGGCATGGTGCCGTTCAAGCCGTACTTCCTTGGCGAGGCGCCCCCGCCGTACCCGCGTGCCACGAGCGTCCAGAAGGTCGTGCGCACCCTCGACATCGAGGAGGTCGGCAAGACCACGAGGCACGCCTCCTTCTTCCAGATGGCCGGGAATTTCTCGTTCGGTGACTACTTCAAGGAAGAGGCGATTCCGTTCGCTTGGGAGCTCCTGACGAAGCCGGTGGCCGATGGTGGCTACGGCTTCCCCGAGGATCGCCTCTGGGCGACGGTGTACCTCGATGACGATGAGGCGATCGACATCTGGCACAAGAAGGTGGGCGTGCCGCTCGAACGCATCCAGCGCCGTGGCATGGCCGACAACTTCTGGTCGATGGGCATCCCAGGGCCGTGCGGGCCGTGCTCGGAGATCTATTACGACCGCGGTGCCGAGTTCGGTCGCGATGGCGGCCCAGTCGTCGACGAGGATCGCTACCTCGAGGTCTGGAATCTCGTCTTCATGCAGTTTGCCCGCGGCGCCGGCCCCGCGAAGGAGGACTACCCGATCCTCGGTGAGCTCCCGGCGAAGAACATCGACACGGGCATGGGCCTCGAGCGCATGGCGGCGCTCCTTCAGGGCGTCGACAACATCTACGAGATAGATACCACTCGCGGAATTCTCGACCGTGCGGCTGCGCTTTCCGGCGCGGTGTACGGCCGCAATGAGAAGGACGATGTCGCCCTGCGCATCGTCGCCGACCATGCTCGCACGTGCGTGTTCCTCATCGGCGATGGCGTGCTCCCGGGCAATGAGGGCCGGGGCTACGTGCTGCGCCGCATCATGCGTCGAACCATCCGAATGATGCGCCTGCTCGGCGCAGGCGAGCCCACCATGCGCG
>CALPZT020000014.1 GCA_943328365.2 Bifidobacterium breve
CACTCGTAGAAGCCAGTGTCGTGGACGTAGGCCTCGGCCCGACCGCAGAGAATGGTGTTGACCTTCGCTCCGACTGATCCGACGTCGACGATCTCAACCCCGAGGCCGAACACCCCGGAATCGGCAAGCCGCTTCGAGAGGATCTCAATTGCCGCAGCCAGGGAAGCCGGCGGCCGGGTGCGCGACGCAACCACTCTCAGCGGCCGGTCGATCGGAAGAGCCCCCGGTTCGGAGACCTCATCGAGGACCGACCGCGTCATGCCCTGCGCGGGTAGATCGACGGTGCACGCCGAAAGGATCAGGTTCTCTGGTTGCCACAGGGCCACGTGCACAGCGAAATCCTCGCGCGACTGCCCGAACTCCCAGGTGCCGTCGAGCGGGTCCACGATCCAGACTCGCTCGGCCGTGAGCCTGCGGTCGTCATCTTCGGCTTCTTCGCTCAGGATCGCATCGTCCGGGCGATGCTCCGCAAGGGCGGCCGCGATCAGATTCTGGGCTTCGCGATCGCCCTCCTTGCGCAGGCGATCGGCTCGATCCCTGTCCGCTGGATCGATGACCCCGAAGGACTCCCGCAGTTCGAGCAGCCGGGCTCCTGCCTCGCGCGCGATCACCCGGGACAGTTCGGCATCGTTCAGCATCGGATGTGCGCCGGTCTCCATGGTCATCTGCGTCCGTTCCGTCGTGTCGCGCTGGCGTCCGCCAGCGTGGTGGTGAATCGTGCGTCAATCATTGAATGACTGCTGGGTGCGCTCGAGGCCATTGAGCACGAGCGACTCGACCGCCTGCTCAGCCCGCTCGGTCACGAGCGGCAGCTCGGCTCGCTCGGCGGATCCGAAGCCCGACAGGACGTAGTCGGCTGGGTCCTGCCGGCCGGTCGGGCGTCCGATGCCCACCCGCACCCGGAAGAAGTCACCGGTGCCGAGCGAGGATCGGATGCTTCGAAGACCGTTATGCCCATTGTCGCCCCCGCCGAACTTGATGCGCAGGCTGCCAAGCGGCAGATCCAGTTCGTCGTGCACGACAACGAGATGCGCCGCATCGACTCCGTAGAAGCCCATCAGTGCCTTGACTGGCCCGCCTGATTCGTTCATGAACAACAGCGGCTCGACGAGAACAACCGACTCACTCGAGCCCGGAGACCCGAAGCGGCCCTCAGCAGCGAGCGCCATCGCGCGCTTGTGCCGCGCGAGCTTGGATCCGACCTGCGCCGCCAGCCCGTCAACCACGGCAAAGCCGATGTTGTGACGGGTGGCGGCGTACTTCGGGCCCGGGTTGCCGAGACCGGCGACGAGCCAGGTCATTGGCGCCTCGCCTCTTCAATCGTGAGTCAGCCGGCAATGATGGAGCGTTGGGTGGTCAGGCGCCTTCGGCCGGGGCCTCAGCAGTTGCCTCCGCCGCGTGGGCGTTGGCCTCGGAGTACTCCTCGGCCTTCTCGCGAACGTCGGAGAGCGCGTGATCAGCAGCGTCGGATGCGCTCTCGCCATGGGCGATCGCATCCTCCATCGCAGCGACAGCAGCGGCAGGATCCATGCCGGCCTCAGTCGCAGCGGCCTCGGTCGCTCGAATCGCATCGCCGATGGCGCCACGCTCGGCCGCCTCTTCCTTTGTGATGATGATGAGGTCAATGTGCTCGATGACCCGGCGAACCGGATCGCGCTGCACATCGCGTGGCTTTGCGGTGATGAGGGCACCTGCGTAGTCAATGGTGAACACGACACGGCTTGTACGGAGCGCGAGGCCTAGCTCATGGGCTGGGAGCGTCACGTGAACGAGTTCTGCGCCACTGCCGTAGATGACAGCCGGGATTTGGCCGGCGCGACGCAGCTTGCGTGCAGCACCCTTGCCGAATTCTGAGCGCGGGGAAGCGGTAATGGCAACAGCGGGCACGAGCATTCTCCTTGTACGTCGGTCAACCTCGGCGAAGCGCGTCGGGCGCCGACCACGTCGATCACGGTGCACCATCGAACTGGTGGCACACCCTCGCCGAGGAGTTGGCCGAAGTCTACCCCCGATAACTCAGTGCGAGGACGCCCCCCCGACAGGAGCATCCTCGAACATGCTCGTCACCGAGCCGTCGGTGAAGACCTCGTTGATCGCGGTCGCGAGAATCGGCGCGATTGACAGGATCGTCAGCTTCGGGAATCGCTTCTCCTCCGGGATCGGAAGGGTGCTCGTAACGACCACTTCAGAGATGCGGGAGTTCTGCAGCCGCTCACGGGCCGGGTCGCTGAGGATGCCGTGCGTTGCCACGACAATGACGTCGGCAGCCCCATTGTCGAACAGGGTTTCGGCCGCCTTCACGATGGTGCCTCCGGTGTCGATCATGTCGTCGACGACGACGCAGACCCGATCCCGCACATCGCCGACAACCTCGAGCACCCGCACCTGATTGGGGATGTCAGGATCGCGTCGCTTGTGGATGATGGCGAGGGGGGCGCCGAGGACATCTGTCCAGCGCTCGGCGACCCGAACCCGGCCGGCATCTGGTGACACGACCGTGATGCGGTGGTCCTCGACCTTGTTGGCAACATACGAGGCGAGCAGCGGCAGCGAGAAGAGGTGGTCGACGGGGCCGTCGAAGAAGCCCTGAATCTGCGAGGTGTGCAGATCAACCGACATGAGTCGGTCGGCGCCGGCGGTCTTGAAGAGATCGGCCATGAGCCTGGCAGAGATCGGCTCGCGGCCGCGGTGCTTCTTGTCCTGTCGCGCATAGCCGTAGAAGGGAGCGATGACGGTGATGCGCTTGGCCGATGCGCGCTTCAGCGCGTCAACCATGATGAGCTGCTCCATGATCCACTTGTTGATCGGCGTCGTGTGACTCTGCAGGACGAACGCATCGCACCCACGCACTGACTCCTGGAATCGCACGAAGATCTCGCCGTTCGCGAAGTCGTAGGCGAGGGTCGGTGACAGCGGAATGCCGAGGCGCTCCGCGACTTCATTCGCGAGCTCGGGGTGCGAGCGCCCGGCAAGGAGCACCAGCCGCTTCTGCGTTGGGACAACGAGCTCGGTCAACGGTCCTCCTGGGCTTCGTTCGCTGCATTCATCTGGGCTGGTGATGAAGATGTTGTCGCGGCCGCAGCCGAGGCCGCTGACGCCGTGCCGGGGCGGCGGCGCAGGACCCACTCGAGAATATTTCGCTGGCGAGCACGACCAACGGCCATCGCTCCAGGGGGCACGTCGTCGGTGATCACCGAGCCTGCCGCCGTGTAGGCACCATCGCCGATGGTGACGGGAGCGACGAGCATGGTGTCGCTGCCGATGCGCACGTGATCACCGACAACGGTTCGATGCTTCGCGACACCGTCGTAGTTCACGAACACGGTCGATGCCCCGATGTTGGAGCCGATTCCGATCTCGGCGTCGCCGACATACGACAGGTGCGGGACCTTCGAGCCATTGCCGACGGTCGAGTTCTTGATCTCGACGTACGCCCCAGCCTTCGAGTCGTCACCGAGCACCGTTCCGGGGCGCAGGTACGTGAAGGGACCGATCGAGGCACGCGCTCCGATGACGGCCAGCTCCGCCCAGGTGTGAATGACGGACGCATCCGCGCCGACCTCGCAGGAGATGAGCGTGCTGCCCGGACCGATACTCGCACCGGCCGCCACGGAGGTGGGGCCGCGCAGCGTCGAGTTCGGCAGGATTCGGGCATCGGGCTCGATCTCGACATCGACATCGAGCCATGTCGTCGCCGAATCGAGGATCGCGACGCCGTCGCGCATCCATCGGGCATTGATGCGATCGCGCATGATCGCCGCTGCCTGCGCGAGCTGGTGGCGGTCGTTCACGCCGAGGATCTCGGCATCGTCGGCGCACATCGATGCCGCGACCGGCCGATCGTCAGCGCGCAGCAGCCCGACAACATCGGTGAGGTACTCCTCGGCCTGCGCGTTATCGGTGGTCACCCGGCCGAGCATGAGACGCAGCGCGTCGGCCGCGAATGCGTACATGCCCGAGTTCACCTCGGTGACATCGAGCTCATTGAGGCTGGCGTCCTTGTGCTCGACGATCCGATGCACGGCGCCCGAGGCATCGCGGATGACTCGGCCGTAGCCGGTTGGGTCGGCAAGTTGCGCCGTGAGCACAGTCGCGGACGCTGACGCCGAGGAGTGGTCAGTCATGAGCGCGACGAGGGTGGAGCCGGTGAGGAGCGGGGTATCACCGGTGAGCACGACAACCGGGCCGGAGGCAAGGTCGACTCCTCGAACGTCGAGCTCGTCGAGCGCGACCCGAACCGCGTGCCCAGTACCGCGCTGCTCCTCCTGAACGACCGTGATAGCCCAGGGGGCGATTTCGTTCACGTGCTCGATGACGAGATCTCGGCCGTGGCCGACCACCACCACTAGGTGCAGAGGCTCAAGCGTGGAGGCGGCCTCGATGACGTGACCGACGAGCGAGCGGCCGGCGACCGAGTGCAGCACCTTCGGGGTCGCCGATCGCATGCGCTTGCCCTCGCCTGCAGCGAGGATGACAACGACAGAGGGGCGATTCACGGGCACTGGCCACCCTTTCGGGCCGTGGTCGGACGGACGAGCATGCCGGACGGGGGAACTCTACCGCTGACTGCGGGATGTCCACGCCATCGAACCGCCCCGGCGGCTCGCGCGCGACCCGACACGTTCAACGTGACGACACGATCAGTTGCCTGCGGAATGGCGACTGACGGGCACGAGTTCCCAGATGGCGCCAACCGGCCGATAGACACGGGTTATGGCGAGAGGGATCCCACCTTTGGGGGCTGTTGACCGCCAAAGGATGGTGACGACACCCGCTTCAGGTGCTGGACGGACGGTCACTCGGCCACGCTGCGTCCGAGTCACGGTCAACGTGTCAGCGCCTCCTTCCGCGATGGCCTGCGCATCAACGCGGCCACCCCACTCGGAGTACGTGGGTTCCGCCAGGATCACCGTCGGCCGGCTTGAGCTCAGCCGTTGCGGGGGAACGATTCGTGGGCCACGAGATCCGGTCGTTCGGAAGCCTGACCAAGCACCGGTGACAACTCCGAAGGATGACGTGGCTCTCAACGCATACCGCCAACCCGTATCGGCAGGCAAGGCCATGAATTGGCAGGTCGCCCGATCTCCCGAGACCGTTGCCGGGATCTCGGTAAGAGTTTCAGGAGCCGACTCGGGGGCGATGAGGCATACGACCACGACACCCGCATCAACCGAGGACACCGAACCCATTCCGACTGCCGACGCGCGACCGACGGACGACGCCGGACCGGTGGCGACCGTAGGGGGCTTGCCTGACGGAGCTGAGCCCGTCTGGGCCGAACTCGGCGTCACGATTGGCGCCTCGATCGGCGCAGCCCCGCCGCCTGAGCCCCCGGCGGACGTCGTGAATGCAGATGGAACGCCCGAACTTCCGGTTCCGTCAGCATCGGTGGCGAACACGTCGAACCAGTAGGTCGTGCCGGCACTCAGGCCAGCGGCGCTGCAGCTGACGGGGGCGTTCGCGGCCGATGGGCCCGCAGTCGCCGGGGCGGCTGCTAGTCGGGTTCCGCTCACGACTCCAGAGGACGCCAAGGCAATACGGCAGTAGATGTCGGTCACCGGCTGACCGGTGGCCGTGACCGTCCCGCCGAGGACTGCGGCATCTGCCGTGATCGATGTTGCCGAGCCCGCAGACGTGAACGGGGCTCCAAGCGCAACCGTGCCCGCAAAGGCGGACACGGATCGAGTGCCGGCTGCATCGGTTGCCGCGATGTCGAATGCATAGGCTCCGGGTGTCGTCTGGGAGGGGGTTCCGCTCAGCACGCCGGTCGTCGGATTCAAGGTCAGGCCGGCTGGCAGCGCTCCACTCGAGACCGACCAGGTGACTGGTGACGGGTAGGGGGCACTACCGCCCGGATTGAATGCCTTCGCTGACAGGGCGTGCGAAAGTGGGAGTCCGGTGAGGATCGTGCTGGGAATGACACCGATGATCTCGATGATGAGCGCGCACGAGTAGCCGACCGTGTGCCCTCCAGCCGTGACTGATGCCGACGTCAGCAGCGTGGTCGACGAAGCGCCTGACCCTCCGCCGCCCCCGCCGCCCGTGCCGGCGCTGCCGCCGCCTCCTCCTCCTCCGCCAGCGACGCCTACCGAACCGCCAGGGCCGCCGCTGCCCCCGGCACCGGCAACGCCGCCCGCAGCGCCGCCTGGTCCACCTGCTCCACCTGCGCCGGAGGAGCCCGCGGAGCCGCTGAGCGTGCTCGCATCGGCGCCGGCCCCGCCCGATCCGGAACTACCCGGTGCGCCGCCGCCGCCGCCGCCAGCCGCCACGCCCGCCTCCGTGTGAGGGCTGCTCGAGGTTGCGCCTGCGGAGACAAAGGACCGTCCACCGCCGCCGCCACCGTTGACCGCGCCAGCCCCTCCGTCAGGGGAGCCACCCGGGCCCGCCGGATTGCCGGATGCCCCTCCCACCAAGGTCAGGTGGCGATTGGCTCCGAGGGTGAGCAAGCCCGATACGAGCGCTCCGCTGCCACCGGCTCCTGCACCGGATCCAGATCCACTGGCCCCCAGTCCACCATGCAGCTGAAGCCTGGCAGCCACGGCCTCAGTCGGCGCATCCGAGGACTCGTTCGCACCACCGCCAACGCACCACCACCCTGTCGGCGGCCCATCAGCAGCCGCCGATGGTGGCGGCGCATGACCCCAGGCCAGGACCGTAATGATGGCGAACGCCGTGGCACGAACACCGCGCATCAGCGAGCGGCGGTGAATCGCTTGTCGCTGCAGTCGCCGAAGACCCGGAGCGCCGGGGTCCACTTTCCGAGCGAGCAGAGAGACCCCGCGACGGCCTGAAGATCTTCGGGAACCCTGTCGAGCTCAACAGCGTCCTCGCGATCCTTCGATGCGGCTGCAAGCATCGATGAGGTGACGACGAGATAGCCCTGGGCGAGCGGACCGCGGCCAACGGAGTTCTTGGCCGAGACGATCAGGTACCAGGTGCCGACAGGAGAGCTCTTCGCCAGCTTGAAGAAATAGGGCACGCGAACGATGTCGGCGACATCGGGAACCGTGATCGTCTGGCTGAAGACCCTCGTGAATGCTGGGTTCACGAGGACCATCGAATAGCTTTCCGGGGTCGGGACCCCTGATGCTCCCCGCCAACTCGCGCTCACGCTTCCGTCCGCCGTGACAGACAGGTCGAGCCCGGGGACTGCCGACGGAACAGTGCCGGTGAGCGTGACATTCGTCTGCTGGACCGGCCCTGCACCGGCGGCATTCCTCGCGTACACCGAGACCTGATAAGTGCCAAGGACTGTCAATGCCTGGGACGTGTACTGCGGCACTCCGACGGGTATCACGTTCGAGACGGTTCCATCCGGATAGCCAATGAGAACCGAGTAATTGCTCACCGGCGGCGATGAGGCAATCGGCGACCATGAGACGGTGATCGTGCCATCCGGATTGACGAGCGCACGAAGATTGGACACCGAAGGCGGCGGCCCGTAGCCCAGGAAGATGGTAACCACACCGGCTGCTCCAGTGCCGACGACGTTCTCGCCCGCAAGCGTGAACTTCCAGTTGCCGACGGTGTCGTCGGGAAGAACGACCGTTGCAGCCGACAGCGTGCCACTCGGCGTGATGTCCGCGAGTTCGAGGCTCTGCGTGCTCGCATTGCCGAGCGGATCGGTCAAGTTGAGCAAATAGCCGGTGAGCGGCGAGGCGGAGTTCGGCGTCTCCCAGGTCAAGGTCACGTCGTTCGCGGCCGTATTCGGATTCGCGGCGACTTCGAGGCCGAGGACCTGATCCGGCGCGGAACCGGTGGTCGCGGGTGCGTTGGTCACCGCCACAGTGGAAGCAGACGCAATGCCCGAACCCGCGATCGAGGCAAGGATGGTGCCCGTGCTGGCCGAGCCGTAGTTCAGGGGGATGCCAATCATGGAGGTCCCGGGCGGCACGATGAGGCTGCACGTCGTTGATGACTGCGCGTACTCAAGAGCCTGATTCGTGCACGAGTTGATTGACACCGTCCCCATGCCGGGCGTGGCAACGTCGACCGGCGTGGCCCATGAGGGTGTCGGCGCTGCTCCCTTGGCCGTGACGAGCAAGGTCACGAGTTGCGAGGCGCCTGTCGTGTTGGAAAGCGCAAACTGCGCCACGTTGTTCCCCGAGAGCTGCTGGGTGTCCTGCGCGGCCGGACTTGAAATCTGTACTCCCCCATAGGTCTGACCGAGGTTGACTGCCCCCCACTCCTCGAATGCTGATTGGCAGACATTCGTCACTCCAGCATTGCCGTTGATCCCCTGGGTGAAGGAGGTCAGCACGCAGCCAGTCCCGTCGATTGAGACGACCGGCCAGAGGTACTGCACCTGAGGGGAGATCCCTCCACCGGTGAGGAAGCCGGGCTGCGGAGCACTCGGGGTCGGGGGGGTCATGACAGACGTGGACGGGTTGGCCGTGTCCTGGCCGAACGAGAGCGGGGCATAGAAGCTCGCGTTGCCTGTCAGGGGGATATTCGACCCACCACCGCTGTAGACGTAGTTGCACGGCATATTGCCGGATTGTTGAGTCGCCCCGTTCGCCAGGCCGAGCATCTCGCCGAGAAGCAGGGGTGACATCGCCTGGGTGACGGAAGTCGGTAAACCGGGAGGGATCATCGGATTAGGCGGGGCGGAGGCGCAGCCGAACGCCCAGCCACCACCCGCCTGAGCAGACAACCAGACGTTCCAGCTTCCGCCCTCCCCGAATGGATTGGGACCAGCCCCTGCGGTCGTCTGGAATCCTGAGTACGGGTAGATCGACGACGGGGTGATGCTCCCGGCGGGAGCTCCCGGGGTGTTGATGACGGCACTTGCTCCCTGGTTCGGCACGAGCTCTGAGTCGAGGAATGACATGGTCGTGAGCTGCACTCCGGCCGGGATGTAGGTATTGGGCATGTTTCCGTTGGCCCTGAGCAACGGAAGCACCGAACCCGCACTGTTGGACGTATTCCAGGTCGACGTCTCCCCAGTGAAGACGATGAGGTCATCGGGCACGGCGTTATTCGTGAGCAGGCCCGCCTTGCCCATGTAGCCCCCAACGTTCAGGGGAGCGGCGCATGAGACCACGACCCCCGTCGAGGACGGAAGGCAGGCTTGCGGCTGAGGCAGCGTCGCCCCCGGATAGGGAGCCAGGCCTGCCACTCCAAGGAGCCGGTCCCATGCGGCCGCCTTTGCCGAAGTGAACGGAAGCCCAATCCAGGTTGACTGCGCCAGTTGCGTGGTTCCGGAGGCAGGGCCGCTGCCCGCGGAGGTCGAGGGAGCGAGGGAGCCGGGATTGCCAGTCATGAAGGTCGTCGTGCCGTAGCCGTAGTCGCCGATATCGACGGTCCAGGCATTGGACCCGGGGGTCATGTAGAGACCTGTCGGCGACACCGAGGCGTCGGATGCAAGAATCCCGTTCGACACTTGGCTCCAGGCAGCGCCGGTGAGGTTCCATCCCTGCTGCACCGCCGCGACGGTCGCATCGAAGTAGTTCAGGCTTCCGCCGCAGGTGATGACGCTCGGCGCCGGCGCGGCCGGCACGCCCTGACAGATCGACCCCACCTCGGAGGCGGTGTTCGGCTGTGGCTGGCTGATACTCGCGATGGCGAATTGACTGCCCATCGTCGCGAGAGCCTGACCGATGTTCACCCAGCCGCTGTAGTAGTCGGTGATCATCTGGATGGACCCGAAGTACGCGGAGTCCACGGCTCCGACGGGAGCGATCTGCCCACCAAGGACGAGGATCTGATCGGCCTGCGTCGCCGTCGCCGCCGAGGTCGCCGTGGCGCACGCCTGGACGATTCCGGGCGAGCCTCCCGGACCACCTGAGGACATGAGCGCGCCAAGATTCGACACTGCCTGCTGCAGGCCGGTCAAGCCGGCAAGGAAGGACGGATTGCCGGTGCCGGCCCCGAAGATCTGGTTGCCAATCACCTGCAGGCCGGCCGTCGAGTTGGGATTGGCCCCGAGGTTCGCGCCGAGCCAGGTGGGATTCAGGGTTTCCTGATAGCTATCGAATGCCACTTGAATGCTGTTCACATAGCCATTTGCCTGCGACGTGAGAGCGGCGCACGTGGCGGCCGCGGCCGACGCGTTCGTGTCGACGACATCCTGCTGCGTCTGCTCGATTTGAAGCGTCAGTTGCTGATCGAGTGCGTTGAGTTGGGCCTCGATCTGGGAGAGTTCTGCTTCGACCTGTGAGAAATCGGCGCTCATCTGATTTGCGAGCGCCTGAACTTGTGCTGCTGTCGCTGACTGCGGACCCGGGAAGACAAGGTTCAGGAGAGCCGTGACTGCGAAGCCACCCGCCCCTTCGAGTGCGCCGGTGTAGACATCCTTGGCGATTGATGACGATAGGGCGCCGGTCACAGCCGACACGAATACCGATAGGAATCCCGACTTCGCGGCCAGACCTTCGCGCGACCTGAGTCGGCCCGTTGCGCCGCCTCCGTTCTCGGCCGCCATCAACTGCCCGGCGATGCGCGTTGCCCGGGCGGTGTCCCCTGCAGGCAGCTTTCGGGCCGGACTCGTCACGACGATGGTGAACGGCCGGCTAACCGCCCTGCTACGACGATTGTCGACAACTCGCATCTGCAATTCATGGGCGCCCCGTGCCGGCACCTGGACCTTCACGCGGGCCACGCCATCGGCCGCCACGTATCCGGTCGCCAGTTCGATCGGCCCACCGGGGTCGATCAACTCCACCACAGCAAGGTGACCCTGGAACTGCTTTCCTGGCCGGGCAGACACGATCACCCGTTCGTCAGCATGGATCCGCGTGGGAGCGACCACGGCGAACGACGCAGCGGGTTTCGCCATTGCCTGCCCCGCGGGCGCGAGTGCCCAGCTGATCGAAAGAGCGAGGCAGGCGGCGATGAAGCGCGTTCGGCCCATGGTCGCCCTCTTCCCATTCCTTTTCATCACCCGACCACCCTGCATTGGTCACTCGCACGTGCTCGTGGCCATGACCGGAGATTATAAAGAACATCCGACTGTCCGAGACTGCCAAACCTCTTCAATCGGATCGACCCATCGCGGGCCATCATGCGGCGCACATTCGCATCTCCATGCGCAGGCGCTCCCTCGCCGTCACCGAAGCCCAAGGGCAGGTTGACATTGACGGCCCGCTCGCGCCGCTCAGGACACCTGAGCTCGAAGGGCACCCGCATCAACGCGGAGGAGGACTCGGTGGTCCTCAGTAACTGAGGGTTGCTGCATGCTCAGGAGCCTTCAATCGGAACCCCCGTTGACCAGGCGGCTCAGGCCACCGGTTTCCGAACGTGCCGAACCCTCATCACTGAGACGAGACGGGCACAGCATCGGTCTTCGCACGCTTGCGCTCGATGCGTTCGGGGCTCGGCCACTTGACTGCGGTCACGAGGCGGGCCTTCTCGAGCACCTTGATGATCGCCGCCGAGGTGTCCATCTGCCAGGGAAGCACGCCATGACGGGCGCTCGTGGGATCGGCATGGTGGTAGTTGTGCCACGCCTCGCCGCCCGAGATGGGCGCAAGCCACGCCACATTCGCGCTGCGATCGCGCGTGGCGAACGGACGCTTGCCCCACACGTGGCAGACCGAGTTGATCGACCACGTCATGTGGTGCACGAGCGCCACCCTCACGAGGGTCACCCAGAAGAAGGCCTGAAGCGCACCGGCCCAGCCATCGACCGCGTAGCCGATCGCGGTCGGCACCACCATGCTGATGACCGCGATAATCGGCCAAAGCTTCGAGATGCGGTCGATGGCCCGGTCGGCGATGAGGTCGGGTGCGTACTTGCGGGTATCGGTGCCCGAGTAGGTGAAGAGCCAGCCGACGTGGGCGTGGATGAAGCCGCGGGTCAGCCCGCGGGTGCCGGGGCCGTACTCCCACGGCGAGTGCGGATCGCCGTCTGCGTCCGAGAACTGATGATGCTTGCGATGGTCCGCGACCCAGTCGACGACTCTGCCTTCGACGGCGAGGCTGCCGGCAAGGGCGAGGAAGGCGCGCATCTTCGGGCCAGCGCTGAAGGCATCGTGGGTGAAGAGGCGGTGGTAGCCGATGGTGATGCCGTGCACTCCGACGGCGTAGATCACGACGAGCATCGCGATGTCAAGGATGCTCACCCAGCCGTAGATGAACGCAATGGGCAGGGCCACGATGACGGCCGCGAGCGGCACCACGACGAAGAAGCCGAGGACGGCCCTGTCGAGCGGGCCCGGCGCGTGGGGTGCAAAGGGATCGGTGGCGGAATCGGACAGGAGCGTCGTGCTGGTCTGATCGCTAATGATGGTGGCCTTCCGCGCACGTAACTGGGCAATGGGATCCCCGACAAAAACATCGTATGTCGGGATCGTGGCGTCCGATGCCAAATGGCGGGATCGGCGCAGATGGCGTACGCAATAACCGGCAGTGCGATTGGCCAACGGTCTGAACCGTGCTGAACCCTCTCGAGCGCTCGCTCTCGCATATCTGATGTGAGCAGGTCAGTTCCGAGTGCAGAGATTCCGAGCGGGTCAATCCCTTCACGATTCGCGCACCGAGCTGCTCGCCGGCCCCGCGCCAGGGCCGGCGAATGGGGCAAGCTTTAGAACGCCCGCACAGGGCGCACGCCGTTTGTCAGCTTCTTCGCCGTGTACTTACCGTCGCTATCACTGTTCATCACAAAATATCTTGCATCTTTCTTGGAGTCTGATCCATCCATTTGACTGGATGTCCAGTAGTGCGACTGATACGCGATGCCGCCGATGGATGTGGCAATAGGGGAATTCGCCAAGGCTCGGAGCTCGAGTAAGGACGGAACGGACCAATCGGTCTGGCCTCCCCCGCGATAATTGCGGGCCAACGAACCGGCGTCATCGGACTTGCAGTTTTCGACCATAGCCGTGGTGTTCGAATAGCCGGTCCCGATCGCTGTTCCAGACGCATTCGGGATCGTGTTCTTCTCCCCCATCCCGTTGCAGTAGGCAGTACCTCTTCCGTCACCGAGCCCTTCGGAACCCCAGTCCGACGTTTGGTCGGGTGATCCCAAACAGCCCGTTCCCGTGCTCATGGTGCTGTTGTTTGGGCATTTGA
>CALPZT020000015.1 GCA_943328365.2 Bifidobacterium breve
GACTCACACCGGGTCTACGCCGCAGCCGTGCGCTCCCAGTCAAGCGGACGCGCAGAGCCCCTCGACTGACCAGGATCCGTCAGGCCGTCGCGAATTCCTCCGGCCTCGGGCACGAGCACACGAGGTTGAGATCCCCGAAGGCTCCGTCGATGCGTCGCACCGGCGCCCAGTACTTGTCTCGCCGAAGTGACTCAAGAGGGTAGGCGGCGAGTCTAGCCGGATACGGGTGGCTCCACTCGCCAATAAGGCAGTCGGCGGTATGCGGGGCATTTCGGAGTGGGCTGTCGTCGGCGGGCCACTCGCCCGAGGCAACCCGATCTATCTCGGCGCGGATGCTCACCATTGCGTCGATGAATCGGTCGAGTTCCGCGAGATTCTCGCTCTCGGTCGGTTCGACCATCAACGTGCCCGCCACCGGAAACGACATCGTGGGAGCGTGGAATCCGTAGTCGATGAGCCGCTTCGCGACGTCGTCGACCGTGACGCCGGTAGCAGCTGTGATGCCGCGCAGATCGAGGATGCACTCATGGGCCACAAGACCCTCGGCCCCGGTGTAGAGCACCGGGAATGAGTCGGCAAGCCGCCGCGCAATGTAATTGGCGCCGAGGATCGCGACCTGAGTCGCCTTGAGGAGACCGTCCGGGCCCATCATCCGGATATAGGCCCACGGGATGGGCAGGATGCCGGCACTCCCCCATGGCGCGCCGCTCACCGGCCCCACTCCACCGTCTGCGTGACCCCGGCCAATTGGCCCGGCTTCGGGCCTCAGCGGATGGGAGGGCAGGAAGGGGGCGAGATGCTCGCGGACCGCGGTCGGACCCACCCCCGGGCCGCCCCCGCCATGCGGAATGCAGAACGTCTTGTGCAGATTCAGGTGCGAGACATCAGCCCCGAACCTCCCCGGCTTGGCAAGACCCACGAGCGCGTTGAGATTAGCGCCATCGACATAGACCTGACCGCCGGCGTCGTGCACCATTGCGCAGATATCCGCGACGGCCGACTCGAAGACGCCGTGCGTCGAGGGATAGGTGATCATGAGTGCCGCGAGTGAGCCTTGGTGCTCGGCGATCTTCGCTGAGAGGTCGTCGAGATCGACGTTGCCGTGCTCATCACACGAGACGACGACAACACGCATGCCCGCCATCACGGCCGAGGCCGCGTTGGTTCCGTGGGCGCTGCTCGGGATGAGGCAGACATTGCGCGACCCTTCACCCCGCGACCGGTGGTAGCCACGGATTGCCAGCAGGCCGGCGAACTCCCCCTGGGAGCCAGCGTTCGGCTGAAGGGTGACCGCGTCGTACCCGGTGATGTCGACGAGCCAGGACTCGAGCTGCGCGATGAGCTCGAGGTAGCCCCGAGCCTGATCAAGCGGTGCAAACGGGTGGATGCCGGCGAACTCGGGCCAGGTGATGGGCTCCATCTCGGTGGTCGCATTCAGCTTCATCGTGCACGACCCGAGCGGGATCATCGAGCGGTCGAGGGCGATATCGCGATCGGCAAGCCGGCGCAGGTACCGCAGCATCGAAGTTTCGCTGTGGTGGTCGTTGAACACCGGGTGCGTGAGAAAGGGCGAGGTCCGACGAAGATCTGCCGTGAGGCTGTCGTGAGACGCGAGCGACGAATCGACGTTGGCGTAGTTGAGGTCGGCCGCGGGTGCCGACACGAGTGCATATGCTGCCCAGAATGCTTCGACATGCCAAGGCATCGTGAGCTCGTCGGTCGACACCGAGACGGTGTCGCCATCGACGAATCGGATGTTCACTCCCCTATCAAGCGCGGCTGCCACCACAGCTTGCGCGCGGCCGGGAACGCTCACCCGAACCGTGTCGAAGAATGCAGAGGATTCGATCACTCCGCCGGACGAGCGGATCCCGGATGCCAGTACTGCGGCGTGCCGATGGACTCTCCTTGCGATCTCGGTCAGTCCGGCGGGGCCGTGGTACGCGGCGTACATGGAGGCAACGACCGCGAGAAGTACCTGGGCCGTGCAGATATTGCTCGTTGCCTTCTCTCGCCTGATGTGCTGCTCGCGAGTCTGGAGGGCCAGTCGGTATGCAGGTGCGCCATCGGCATCAACGCTCACGCCAACCAATCGGCCTGGCATGCTGCGCTCGAGACCGGCACGGACCGACATGAACCCGGCATGCGGGCCACCGAATCCGAGCGGCACTCCGAATCGCTGGGCGGAGCCCACGACAATGTCGGCGCCCAGCTCTCCGGGAGGCGTGAGCACCGTAAGCGCAAGGAGGTCGGTCGCCACCACCGCGAGTGCCTCGCGTGCATGCGCTGCTGCAATCACTGGACGCGGGTCGCGGATCCGTCCGCTTGTTCCCGGGTAGCTCATGAGAACCCCGGCGAAGTCGCCATCCGGTAGCCCTGACTCTGCAACGGTGTCGAGATCCACGATGACAAGCTCAATGCCGATCGGCTCCGCGCGCGTCGCGAGTACGGCGAGGGTCTGCGGGTGCGTGTCAGCGTCGACAATGAACCGGTGGACGTCGCGCTTCGTGCTGCGTAGGCACAGGGTCATGGCCTCGGCTGCTGCTGTCGGCTCATCGAGCAGGGATGAGCCTGCAATGGGCAGGGCGGTGAGGTCCTCGATCATCGTCTGGAAATTGAGAAGTGCCTCGAGCCGGCCCTGTGAGATCTCCGGTTGATACGGCGTGTACGCGGTGTACCAACTCGGGCTCTCGAGCACATTGCGCAGGATGACCCCGGGGGTCTCGGTGTCGCTGTATCCGAGGCCGATCATGCTCACGCAGGGGATGTTCTTCGCCGCGAGGGACCGCAGTTCCGCGCGAGTCGCGCGCTCGCCGATGGCCTCAGGAACCTGGAGCGACGCCTTCCAGCGGATCGCATCAGGGACGACAGCATCGGTGAGGGCTTCGAGGGATTCGTAACCGACCACCTCGAGCATGCTTGCTATGGCTGATGCATCCGGGCCGATGTGTCGGGCGGCGAAATCCGCTGACTGAGCATCCATGCCCTGAGCACTGACATCGGTGTTGACCTTGGTCATCGATGATCCCTCTGACGAGGTGCGAATGCACCAGCGGAGCCGACCACGCAACCGCGCGCCGGACTCCCCCTCTGTTGCCCGCAGCATCCTGCGACCTGAGAGATTCACCTCGACGCTGGATGCGTCATGGCTTTCCCCGTCGGTGGGGATCGTCCGGCAAACCGGGCGTTCCCGCCTTCCAGAGGCGCCTACCCCGACCGGTCCTCGTGCCTGAGAGATTATCGGGGAGAATTGCTCCTTCGGCGGCTGCGCATGGGGTGCGCAACGCTCTCCCGACCGGGGTCAATCAGCATTTCGAACCCTACCGCGAACTAGCTCGCCGCGCGACGCGCCCTGCGGGCGGAAAGTTCGTCATTGGCCGAGTTCGGTGCGACGGTGTCACCGTCAGGCTGCTCCCCCGGCAGGGATGCAAGCGTTCCTTCGACCTCACGCCAGACACTGCCGACAGCGATGCCGAACACTCCTTGGCCACCCCTGACAAGGTCAATGACCTCGTCAGCGCTGCGGCATTCGTAAATGGTGGCGCCGTCACTCATCAGGGTCATGCGGGCTAGATCCTCGCCTGCGCGGTTCCCGAGGTGATCGACGGCGGCACGAATATTCGGAAGGCTGACACCGGTATCAATGAGGCGCTTCACGATCCGCAGAATGAGAATGTCACGAAAGCCGTACAGGCGCTGACTGCCAGAACCGGAGGCCGAGCGAACTGACGGCTCGACAAGGCCGGTGCGAGCCCAGTAGTCCAGCTGCCGGTAGGTGATACCTGCTGCGGAACACGCAATTGGCCCCCGGTAGCCGATTCCGGCCGGCAGGGGGCGCAGTTCTGCGTCGTCAAAGAGCGCACCCTGCGGGTTTGAGGCCTCGATCGGATGTTCTGCGTTCACGAGCAGCCTCCTCGGTACGGTGACGCGGCCCGCCGTTCGAGGGTGCGCCGAAAACCTTGCGATGCTGACGTTACGAAGGCCCAAGGGGAGGGGTCAATCCGACACACGGGCGAGTCGTCGACCGAAGTCTGGACCTCAACTGCAGGGTTCGGGTTTGCCACGCTCACGCAGTCGCCGCAGGCGAATGACCGGCGGGTAACGCCGGGCGCTGGACTATTGAAAATCCTCCGGCGAAATCTGATCAAGGAATTCACGGAACTTCTCGACCTCCTCCTCCTGGGGCTCCTCGCCGGGAAGCTCGATCCCCGCCTCATCGAGCACCTCCTCGGCCCCGTAGATCGGAACCTCGGCTCGCAGTGCGAGCGCGATGGCGTCGGAGGGGCGCGCGCTCACCTCGATGCCTGACTCGAAGACGAGGAGTGCGTAGAACACGCCCTCCTTGAGGGCGGTTATCCGCACTTCGGCGAGCGGAGCCCCGACAGCGGTGAGAACGTCACGCAACAGGTCATGCGTCAGCGGCCGGGGCGGAACGACCCCCTGCTGCGCGTATGCGATCGCGGTCGCCTCGACTGCGCCAACCCAGATGGGCAGGTAACGCTCGCCACCAGTCTCGCGCAGCAGCACGATTGGATTATTGGAGGGCATCTCCATGCGTACACCGACGACGTCAAGGGACTGCACGCTTCTAGGGTAACCCCTACGCCTTGCTCCCGCGCACCAGTTCTGCTCGCAGCAAAGTGGCGTGGAGCTGGACGAACAGTGATGCCAGCTCCCTGATGGTCTCGTCAGCGAGGGCTTGGCCATCCGGATCCCGCGGCCGGGCATATGGGTTCGCGATCTGCTGGAGCAGGCCGCTGTCGCGGTCGGCAACGACCCGAAATGCCCGCAGGTGTCTGGGCTCCACCCCGAAGCCGGTGAGCCGTCCGATCACGGTGACAATTGCAAGGGCATCTTGGTCGAAGTGGCCGGCAGGCGATGCCCAGACCAGCCCATGAGACTCAAGTTGTGCAATGGTCGACTCTGGAAGGCCGACCTGCTCGGCGAGCTCGGTGCGGGTGAGTCGAACTCGCCCGGCACCTGGCCGAAAGTCGTCGGGCCGCAAGCCGGTGCCTGCGACCGGGGCCGACTCATCGGCCCCCTCCTCAAGCTGCTCGCGAATCACCTTGAGCGGAAGGTATTGATCTCGCTGCATCGTCAGGACACTGCGAAGCTGCAGAACATCTCGCTCGGAGAACCTGCGATACCCCGAAGGGGTCCGCTCCGGAGTGATGAGCCCCTCGGCCTCGAGGAACCTGATCTTGCTGATGGTGATGTCCGGAAACTCTCGCTTCAGCAGGCTCAACACCTCGCCGATGCTTAAGGTCCCGGCTATCCGGCTTCTCGCAGGCTCGCTCATCGACCGGTCTCGACCCCGACCAGAAAGACGAATCGAAACTTGCCAATCTGGATCTCGTCGCCGCCGCTGAGTTGGTGATCCTCGACCCGCCGTCGGTTCACATACGTGCCGTTGAGACTGCCCGCGTCGGCGATGCTCCACCCCTGCGCACCGTGCCGGATATCGGCGTGATGCCGGCTCACGGTCACGTCGTCGAGGAAGATCTCGGCATTCGGCGAACGACCGACCGTCACGAGATCGAGATGTGAGTCGAGCGCGAATTCGGTGCCCTCACCCGGCCCACGCAGCACGATGAGCATGGCCGATCCGGACGAGAGTGCACCGCCATGCCCCGATCCCACAGGACTCAGATGACCTGACTGGCCCTGACCGAAGGTGCCCGAAATTGCGGTGATCACGCCGGTATGCTCAAGACCACCATCGAGTGGTTCTCCGCACGCGGCGCAGAATCTGTCATCGCCTTCGACCGATTGCCCGCAGGACACGCACGTGCTCATGTGATGAATCTACCCTGCCGTGTGCGAAACGGACGTGAACCCGCTGCGGGAGTGCCCCTCGTCATGCGCGGATGGCCTCACGATGCCGTGGTGAGCGCCTCGTATTCGGATACGCCGAGCAGGCCACTGAGGTCCGCGCCCTCCGTCATCTTGACGCGTACGAGCCACCCTGCGCCGTATGGATCGCCATTGAGCGTCTCAGGGGCGACATCGAGGCCTTCATTCCGCTCGATCACCAGGCCATCGACCGGCGAGTAGATGTCACTCACGCTTTTCGTTGATTCCACTTCACCGCAGGTACGGCCAGCAGTCAGGGCATCACCGACAGCAGGCAAGCTCACATAGACGATGTCGCCCAGTGCAGCCTGGGCGAAGTCGGTGATCCCGAACTCCGCAAGGCCTTCATCGGTGATTCGCACCCACTCGTGCTCCGCGGTGTAGCGCAGCTCGTTCGGCACCATGGCAGGTCCTTTCGTCGCTTGAGCCTAGGAGGGTCAGGATACGTGTCACGACTCTTGGTTCGTGCCGCGAAGCGCTCAAGGTGCGACCCGCGACAGCGGCGGTAGACGCAGGGTCGTGATGACGTAGCCGATGCCTGCCCACCAGTACAGGCCTGTCCCCCACAGTGCGAATGCCCAGCCGCACGCCATGGCTGCTACCCCGATCGGCCCATTCACCGAGCCGAGGAGGAGGAACGGAAAGCCCCACATGAGGCAGAAGGTGGCGGCCTTGCCCGTGACCGTCACCGGGAGGGACATGAGCCCTCTGCGCCGGAGCAGTGGGAGGAGCGCGACCAGCATGAGTTCGCGAAGGACAAGCAGCCCCACCAGCCACCAGGGGATGATCGAGCGTACGGCGAGGCCGAGAAGCGTTGCCGCGATGTAGAGGCGGTCCGCGAGTGGGTCGAGCATCGAGCCCAGTCGGCTCGTCTGCCCGGTTGCGCGGGCGATCGCTCCGTCGAGCCAGTCGGTGATCCCGGCCAGTACGAGCAATGCAAGCGCCCAAAGATCGGCCTCCGGAACGAGCAAGAGCCAAAGAAACACGGGGACGCCAAGAATCCGGGCGAAGCTCAGGGCATTTGGAATCGTGAGCACCCGATCGGACGGCTCAGTCATGTAGTCGCCGCCTCATGGCTGCCGCGCTTCCGGCCGCGGCCAAGCGCCGAGCGCAGGACTACCAGCCCGATGACGAGCGCGACGACGGCGAGGACTGCGAGCACGACGGCGATCGTCACGGCGTCCGGAACCTTCATCTGGACGGCGAGGAGGACGTCGACAGGCGGTGAGCCGTCCGCGTTCATCACGATGACGGTCGTCGGAGTGTCGGCTGCGAGGCGCAGGCGAGCCGATGAGCCGTTTGCGCTGCTCGACCAAGTGATGTCCTGAGGAGGATCGAGATCGCGAAATCCGGGTACCGGGGTGATCGACCACGTGCCGTCGACGTACCTCGCGACGTCGTATCGTGCACCGGACAGGTACTCGTTCGCAATGTCCGCTGGCGCCTGAGCCATGAACACCTCCGGCGGTCCGGGAGAACCAACGCCGGGAGTCGCGATGAGCACGGCCTCCCCTGTCACGGGCAAGTACGGAACCTCGCTGCCAACCCGCTCGACATCGATGACGACCGCCTGACTCGCAGCGGTACCACTGATGCGGCCGAGCGCGCTGCTCACGACACCGTCTGCGCTGAAGGTCGACCAGAGCCAACCGGCACCGGCGATGGACAGACCGGCTACGGAAAGGAACACGAGTGCGAGGAATCCGCTGAGGGCGCGTCTCAGCATGCGAGCGTTCGCATCCCGTCACCCTCCGACCCGCATGGACGACGCCCCATGCACAAGTCGCCAGCCTAATAGGCCGTGCAACGAATAGCCCGTGCGGAGGGGATGCAGCGAACTCGCATCTAGTACACGATGAACAGGTACGCCGCGGCGTAGACACCCACGCCAATGACGACCAGTCGAAGCACCTGCTGAGGGATTCGCCGTGCGAAGCGGCCGCCCGCATACCCGCCGAGGATCGAACCAATGCCGATCGCCAGCGCGAAGGGCCAGGACCACGCACCCGCCGCGATGAACACCACCGCCGAAATGAGGTTGCCGCAGGCGGCAAGGAGGTTCTTCGCAGCATTCGACTGCTGCATGTCATCGTCGTATCGCAGGCCGAGGACGCCCATGTACATGATGCCCTGCCCTGCACCGAAGTAGCCGCCGTAGACGCCGAGGAGCCCGGTCCATGCAGGCAGGTCACGACGCGGCTCGATCGAGTGGTGCGCACGACGCGCGAGGCGCCGGACGATGACCGGCTGCAAGGCCACGAGCACAACGGCGCCAAGGATGAGCCACGGAACGACGGTCACGAATACTCGCTGGGGCAGCCGTACGACGAGCGACGACCCGATCACGGCCCCGGAGACCGTCAGCAGCATCGGGACTGCAAGCACGCGGAGCCGGGGTCTGAGCTCTGCGCGATAGGCCCATGCCGATGCGGCTCCCCCAACCGAGAGCCCGACATTGTTCGTGCCATTGGCGACAATCGGTGGCAGGCCAACGGTGAGCAGGAATGGGTAGGTGAGAAGGGTTCCTGAGCCCACGATCGCATTGATTGCTCCGGCGAGGACGCCTGCAAGGACTGCGACGAGGAACTCCGTCACCTGTCAGCCGGACCGTTGCGCTGCGAGCCTGTCACCGATTCGCGTGAGCTGGATCGATAGGCCAAAGCATTCCGACAGCGCCTCCTGCGTCATCGTGCTGGCAAACGGTCCTTGCGCGACGACCCGGCCATCTCGGATGAGGAGCGCATGGGTGAATCCCGAGGGTATCTCCTCCACGTGATGGGTGACGAGCACCTGCGCTGGGGCTCGCGGATCGCAGGCGAGAAGCCGAAGCCGCTCGACTAGGTCCTCGCGGCCGCCGAGGTCTAGGCCGGCTCCCGGCTCGTCGAGGATAAGCAGTTCTGGATTCGCCATGAGCGCCCGGGCAATGAGGGTGCGCTTGCGCTCCCCCTCAGAAAGGGTGCCGAAGGTTCGGCTCGCAAGGTGCTCGATTCCCCACGCAGTCAGCAGTGCCGCCGTTCGGTCATCGTCGATGCGCTCGTAGCGCTCGCGCCACCGCCCGGTGACCGCCCAGGCACCGGTGAGCACGACGTTCGCCACCGACTCCGCGGGCGGGATGTCATTCGCCAGTGCACTGCTCGCCCAGCCAATGAGGGGCCTCAGCTCAGCCAGGTCGAAGCTGCCGAGCTCCTCGCCCAGAATTCGAACCGAGCCCCGAGTCGGGAACATCCGGGTCGAGATGACCTGCATGAGCGTGGTCTTGCCTGCCCCGTTTGGGCCCATCACGACCCATCGCTCGTCATCGCTCACGTTCCAGGAGACGGAGTCGAGCAGCATCCGGTCACCACGGCGAACGCTCACATCGATGCACGCCACGACCTCGGTCACTCGATGACTTCCCTTCGCTTCCGTTCGCTCAGCGAGACTGTAGCCGCAGGCTGTCCAACCGAACGCACTACCGTTACCTCCGATGAGCCACCAGACCCTTCTCCTCACGCTGTCCGGCCTCGATCGCCCCGGCGTCACCCGGCAGCTCTTCACGGCCCTCGATCACTACCCCGTGACCGTCGAGGACGTCGAGCAACTCGTCGTGCGCGGCCGACTTGTGTTGTCCGTGCTCCTTGCGCTCGAGTCCCAGCATCCGGCCCAGTCGAACGAGCCGCGGGCCGAGCCGAGTGCGGATGATCCGGTTCTCGCCGAACTTCGCCGGGCCATACGGCTGGTGGCGGCAGAGCTCGACATGGAGGTGGCGCTCGTCGTCGGAGCACGCGAGGACAGTTCCCATCGCCGGGACCGAATCCACGTCACGGTTCTCGGCTCGCCTCTGCGCCCATCGGCCATCGCACAGGTGGCCGAGGTCATCGCAGGGCGTGGCGGCAACATCGACCGGATCCGTCGCATCGCCTCCTATCCGGTGACAGCCGTGGTCTTCGAAAGCTCAGGAGCCGATGTCTACGCATTGCGACACGCCCTGACGGCCTCCGTCGGACAAATCGGAGCCGATATTGCCGTGCAGGCCGCAGGGCTCGACCGCCGCGGCCAGCATCTCGTCGTCATGGACGTCGATTCGACGGTGATCCAGGACGAGGTCATTGACCTGCTCGCCCTGGAAGCCGGTGTTGTCGACGCGGTCTCGGCAATCACCGAACGGGCGATGGCAGGCCAACTCGACTTCACTGCATCCCTGCGTGAGCGTGTCGCCTTGCTCAAGGGACTGCCCGTGTCCGCACTCGACACCGTGCTCTCGCGCATCACGCTTACCCCCGGTGCTCGCACGCTGTGCCGGACCCTCAATAACCTCGGCTACCGCGTGTGCCTGGTCTCCGGTGGGTTCATCGAGGTCGTCGGGCCCCTCGCGGCAGAGCTCGGTGTCGATGACGTACGAGCGAACGCCCTCGAGGTGAGTGATGGCGTCCTCACCGGACACCTTGTGGGAGAGATCATCGACCGAGCCGGGAAGAAGCGGGCACTGGAGTCCTTTGCTGCCGAGTATTCGATCCCCATGCGGCGAACCATCGCCATCGGCGACGGCGCGAATGACATCGACATGCTCGAGGCCGCCGGCCTAGGCGTGGCATTCAACGGAAAAGCCGCCGCTCGAGCCGCCGCGGACGCCTCCGTGTCGGTGCCGTATCTCGACTCTGTCCTCTACCTTCTCGGGATCACCCGTGAGGAAATCGAGGACGCCGACGCGCTCACCGGCTTCTCGACGCCGTCGCCCCCAGTCTGAGGCTCAGGCTCGCGGAATCTCGAAAGCGGCGAGGTCGGCCGAACCGCTGGCCCAGGGATCGTCAGCCGAGAGATCGAGAACGGCAAGTCCGCAGGTCGGGTACTTCACTCGCACGCGGTCAAGGAGGCCCAGTCCACCAGGTGCGGCAAGAAATGCGGCGGTCTCCTGGATCGTCGGATTGTGCGCGACGATGAGCACGGTATCGGCGCCACTCGCATCGGCCACCGACATAAGCGTGGAACAGGCTGCCTCATACAGCCGTGGCTCGGTCACGCTCGGCACATCGGTGAGTCGCTCCGCAATGCGCTCCCACGTCTGCTGGGCCCGGAGCGCCGACGAGACGACAGCACTCACCGCACCGCTGAAGAGCTCGTCTCGATGCTCCGCGATCCAATGACCGGCTGCCTCGGCGTCACGACGGCCCCGATCATTGAGCGGACGATCGTGATCGGGTACCCCGAGCGGGTAATCGCTCTTGGCGTGACGCAGGAGGATGAGTCGGCTAGGCACCTTGGGAATGAACTCCGCCATCGACATGAATGATCTCGCCTGTCGTTGCAGGGAACCAGTCCGACATGAGCGCCACGCAGGCACGGGCAGCGGGCTCCGGGTCGTCCAGATCCCACGCAAGTGGGGCTCGGGTCGACCACACCGCATCGAAGTCATCGAAACCGGGGATGCTCTTCGCTGCCATGGTTCGGATGGGCCCGGCTGCGACGAGGTTCACTCGAATGCCGCTCGGCCCGAGATCGCGGGCGAGGTACCGCGAACAGCTCTCGAGCGCTGCTTTCGCCACGCCCATCCAGTCATACTTGGGCCACGCCACGGTCGCGTCGAAGTCGAGGCCAACTACGGAGCCACCCGAGCCCATGAGCGGGCGCGCTGCCATCGCGAGGCTCTTGAACGAATAAGCGGAGATCTGCATTGCGGTGCCCACATCAGCCCAGGACGTGTTGAGGAAGTTGCCGCCGAGTGCGGCTTCGGGGGCGAAGCCGATGCTGTGGAGCACGCCGTCAAGGCCGCTCACGTGCTCGGCCACCCTGGACGCCAGCGACGCGAGGTCATCCTCATTCGTGACGTCCAACTCGATCACCGGAGCCGGCGTCGGCAGTCGACCGGCGGAACGCTTCGTGAGATTCATCGTTCGACCGAAGGACGTGAGCACCACCTCGGCGCCCTGCTCCTGCGCAAGCCGCGCGACCGTGAACGCGATCGAGGCGTCAGTGAGCACACCGGTCACGAGAATCCGCTTGCCGTCCAATAATCCCATCGGGTCTCCCTCGTGCGCGAAGTCGGGTGTCAGGTGCTGTGCCAGGGCCTAGTGGCCCATGCCGAGTCCGCCATCGACAGGAATGACCGCCCCGGTGATGTACCCGGCCGAGTCGCCCGCCAGGAACTCCACGACGCCCGCGATCTCAGCAGGCTGAGCATACCGGCCGAGGGGTACAGCCCCGAGAATCTCCGCCTTGCGCTCCTCCCCCAGCTCGGCTGTCATATCGGTATCGACGAATCCAGGGGCGATGACATTGACGGTGATGCCGCGCGACCCGACCTCGCGCGCAAGCGACCGGGCAGCGCCGATGAGTCCCGCCTTTGCCGCGGCGTAGTTCACCTGCCCGGCCGAGCCCATAAGCCCGACGAC
>CALPZT020000016.1 GCA_943328365.2 Bifidobacterium breve
CCGACGAAACACGAGCCATGCCCGACGAATAATGACGAAGGACACCGCCGCATGACACTGGACTCCGTGAGATTCGACAATCCAAGCCTCGTCCAGCCGCTCGAAGCCTCCATCCAGACCGCACTGAGGCTTGGCGCCTCGCACGTTGAAGCACGAATGATGCAGACGCGGGTGCGATATGTCGCGACGGCAGACCGCCAACTCGAATCCGCAGGGCTCTCCCGCACGAGCGGCGTCGGAATCCGGGTGCTCGTCGATGGTTGCTGGGGGTTCGCCGGCACCAGCTCGATGCGGCCCGAGGATCTCGACCGAGCCGTACGCGATGCCGTCCTCCTCGCACGCGCAAGCAGGCCCCTGGCGACCGATCCGGTGACCCTTGCACCGGAGCCCTCGCACACCGGCCACTGGTCCTCTGCCTGCTCCGAGGACCCCTTCGAGGTGACGAACTCCGACATCGAGGCGCTGCTCTGCGGCCGTGAATCCACCCTCGCCTCAGCAGCCGGCATCCAGCACACCGACTCCTCGCTCATGGCGGTCGACGAGGCCACCGTCCTCGTCACCTCGGACGGCACCCGGGTCTCGCAGCACAAGACGCGCGTGCACGCCACGATCACCGCTCTCGGGAGCAATGATCAGACCGGGGTGATCGACACCATGCGGTCCCTCGCCCCGCCGACCGCACGCGGGTTCGAGTACCTGCGCGGTGATGGCTGGGACTGGGACACGGAGATCGCCGCGATGCCCGACCTCCTTGCCGAGAAACTCGCCGCGCCGAGCGTCACTCCCGGCCCGGCGACCGTCGTCCTTGATCCGTCGAACCTCTGGCTCACCATCCACGAATCGGTCGGGCACGCAACCGAGCTCGATCGTGCCCTCGGCTACGAGGCGAATTACGCGGGCACCTCGTTCGCCACCCCCGACCAGCTCGGAACATTGCGATACGGCTCGCCGCTCATGCACGTGACAGGCGACCGGACAACCGACTTCGGCCTCGCCACCACCGGCTGGGACGACGAGGGCGTCGCAGCACAGGAGTGGGATCTCGTGCGCGATGGCGTGCTCGTCGGCTATCAGCTCGATCGGGCCATGGCCGGGGAGTTCGGCCTGCCTCGAAGCAATGGATGCGCCTACGCCGACTCCCCCCAGCACACGCCGATCCAGCGAATGCCGAACGTGAGCCTGCGTCCCGGCGCTGTCGACACCTCGACAGCTGAGCTCATCGCGGGCATCGAAGACGGGTACTACATCGTGGGCGACAAGTCCTGGTCCATCGACATGCAGCGGTACAACTTTCAGTTCACCGGCCAGCGCTTCCACCGAATCAAGTCGGGAGTCATCACCGGCCAGGTGCGCGACCTTGCCTACCAGTCGCGAACCCCGGATTTCTGGGGCTCCCTCGTCGCTCTCGGGGGGCCGTCGACGTATGTGCTTGGCGGAGCGCTCAACTGCGGCAAGGCTCAGCCCGGTCAGGTGGCAGCGGTATCCCATGGCTGCCCGTCGGCCGTGTTCGAGCATGTGACCCTCCTCAACGCCTCGGACGCCTCATGAGCGCGCGACCCGAGGCAGCCTTCGGCTCAGGCTCGGGCGGCGAGCTCGCCGAGTTCGCGCTCGCCGCCTCCACGTCCACTCGCTGCCACGTCATCGTCGAGATCACGAGCCATCTCAACCAACGCTGGGCGCGCAGTTCGCTCACCACGAACGGCAGCACCCTCGACGTCACCGTGACCGCGATCGCGTTCGATGAGCGGGCAGATGGCATCGCAGCGGCATCGGTCAGCGAGAGCGTGAGCGGGCTCGAGGGCCTCATTGACGTCGTGCACGCCGCCGATGCCGCCGCCCTCGCCGCGTCGCCGGCGGAGGATGCCGGCCCCTTCCCTGCACCCGTCGTCGATGAGGGCTTCGACGATGTCGCTGTCACCCTCTCGCCATCGACCCTGACCGCCCCAACTGCGCAGTTGGGCCAGCTCATCGGCTGGGGCCGGGCGAACGGCATCGAGCTGTTCGGCTACCTCGAGCGCGAGTCCACGACCACCTGGCTTGCGACGAGCGATGGGGCACGGCGACGGTACTGCGCTCCGGCCAACCGACTCGAGATCACGGCGAAGAGCCACGCTCGAACCCGGAGCACCTGGCACGGCTTCGCGGCCGTCGATCTCGGCGATGCCGACTGGAATCGACTGCGAACTGACATCGGCCAGGAGCTCGACTGGCAGGCGACAAGCATCGCCATCGAGCCGGGCCGCCACACCGCACTCCTCTCACCGTCCGCTATCGGCGATTTCGTCATCGACATGTACTGGTCCGCAGGCGCGAGGGATGCGTCGGAGGGTCGATCAGCCTTCCACGACGAGAAGGCTCCGTCGGGCACGCGTATCGGGCAGATCGTCGCAAGCCCTGCCGTCACCGTGTCGAGCGATCCGCTCGACCTTGACATTCCGAGCTCGCCATTTACGGTCACGTCCGCGTCGAGCCGAATGGCGAGCGTGTTCGACAACGGGCGGTCGCTCACGCGCACCGACTGGATTCACGCAGGACGTCTCGACGCCCTCATCGCAACGGGCGCAGATGCCGAGCGTTTCGGCATCGGTCAGGCACCGGTCATCGACTCGGTGCGGCTCGAGGTGAGGCCGACTCTCCAAGGTGCCTCCACCCAGCGCGACCTCATCGCCGGACTTCAGGACGGCCTCATGGTCACCTGCGTCTGGTACAACCGCACCGTCGATCCGCAGACAATGCTCCTCACCGGCCTGACCCGGGATGGCGTCTACGTCGTGCGGGGCGGGGAGGTGATCGGCGCAGCATCCAACTTCAGATTCAACGACTCCCCCATCTCCATGCTCAACCGAATCAGCGCCGCAACCGACGCACGCAGGACCCTGCCGCGGGAGATGGCCGACTACGCGAACAACGTGGCCATGCCCGCCGTGGTCGTAGAGGGCATGAACTTCACATCCGTCAGTGATGCGCGGTAGCTCGGTCGATTGCTCGGTAGCTCGGTAGGTCGGTAGGTCGGTCCGTGAGGCAGGTCGATCGTTAGGCGTCCTCAAGTCGGTAGCCGAGCTTGAGCGACACCTGAAAGTGGTCGACGGCTCCATCGCGAACGTATCCGCGCACCTGGGTCACCTCGAACCAGTCGACATGCCGCGTCGTCTTCGACGTGCGCTCGACGGCGCTGCTCACGGCGTCCTCGATGCTCACCTTTGATGTTCCGACAACCTCGATCAATCCATACGTTCGCTCCATGGCGAGCAACCTAACGCACGACGGGCGCGATGCCCGAACGAGCGATACCGTTACACCGTGCCCACGACGCGCTCCCAGCGAGAGACTCCGGCGGATGTCTTCACGATCACGGGTGCCCAGCGGGGCCTGAGCCAAGAGCAGACCGGGCGCACCCGCCGGTATCTCATCTCGATGGGCATTCGTACCGGCTGCGTGATCGCCGCCATTATTGTCCCGGGCTGGCCGAAGTGGGTCTTCCTTGCCGGAGCAGTGGTGCTTCCCTACCTCGCTGTCGTGATCGCCAATGGCGGCCGGGAGAACGACGAGGCCGGAGATCTCGGCGTGTCGGCGCCGATGCAGCAGGCACTCCCGCCCGGTCCGTTCCGAGGGTGAGCATCCCGGCCAAGGCTCGTTAGGCTCGAACCATGCTCGCGCTGCTTCGTACCCGCCGCTGGATCGGGTTCACAACGCTTGTCATCGTCCTCATCGCCGCATTCGGCTTCCTGAGCCACTGGCAGTGGATGCGTGCCGACGAAAAGCGAGCCCAGCGGCTGATCGTCGAGCGATCAACCGCCGGCCAGCCCCCTGTTCCAGTCATCGAAGGGGGCCTCCGCGATATTCCCGAGTGGGAGGTGGTCTCGGTCTCGGGCCTGTTCGATCCGTCACGCCAGGTGCTCGTTCGCCAGCGACCGCAAGCCGGAGCCAACGGCTATTGGGTCCTGACCCCGCTGAGCGCCGAGGGCGGCCTCGTCATCTGGGTCAATCGCGGATGGCTCGCTGCAACCGGCCCGGCAATCACGACACCTGATTCGCCGCCACCGCCATCCGGCATCACGAACGTCACCGGATGGTGGCGGCTGCCCGAAACCGTGAGCGAGTCGTCGAGGACAGGTCTTCCCGAGGGAATGATCGGTGCCGTCGACCCGAGTGTCCTTCCCGGCACCACGTCGATGACCGGCTACGTCCAGCTCGTGACATCCTCCCCCGAAGGGGCCGGGCTGATAGCCGTTCCCCGGCCGACCATCGACGAGGGGCAAAACATCTCGTACGCGGTTCAGTGGATCCTCTTTGCGGCCGTCGGCATCATCGGATGGTTCATCTTCCTGCGCCGCGAGGCCATCGAGGATGCCGGACGAGCGTCGGTAGCCGCGTCCGAGGCCGAACCCGAAGCGGCTACCAAATGAATCAAGCCCACGCTGGACGCTGCTACATCGTGACCGGGGGCTCCCGAGGCCTCGGCTACGCCACCGCTCAAGTGCTCGTCAACGAGGGTGCCCGCGTGCTCCTCGTCGCGCGTGACGCTGATCGACTCGAGTCATCGGTGACGGCCCTGGGCGCTGGGGCCATTGGTGTCCAGGGCGATCTCGCGGACCCGCAGCTTGCCGGCGTGATCGTCGCGAAGGCCATCGCAGAGTTCGGGAGGCTGGACGGCGCATTCGTGAGCGTTGGCGGGCCGGCTCCCGGCAGCGTCCTGTCGACGAGCGACGATGCATGGCGCCTGGCGTTCGAATCGATCTTCGTCGGGGCACTGCGTCTCGTCCGCGAGGTCTGCGGTTCCCTTGAACCCGGAGGCGCTATCGGACTCGTCCTGTCGAGCTCGGCAAAGGAAGTCCTCCCCGGGCTCACCATCAGCAATGGGCTGCGCCCCGGGCTTGCGATGCTCATCAAGGACCTTGCCGACGAGGTCGGCCCCCGTGGCATCAGGGTCATCGGACTCCTCCCGGGGCGGATCGCCACCGACCGGATCGCTGAAATCGACGCGGCAGCAGGGCTCGATAGCCGGCAGCGGTCCCAGGATCGCATTCCGCTGCGCCGGTATGGCAGCCCTGACGAGTTCGGCGTCGTCGCCGCTTTCATGCTGAGCGAGCAGGCCTCATACGTGACAGGCTGCCTGATCCCGATCGATGGCGGGCTGCTCCGCACGCCGTAACCACGTCTTGTACCGCTCAGAATTGCGACCTCTTGGACCGCTCAAGCGTCGACCGGCGAACGGAGCGTGTCGTACCACGCAGCGAGCCGGTGAAACCCCTCATCGAGCCCGACTGTTGGCTCCCAGCCGAGGACGCGTCGCGTCTCGCGCTGGTCGAACCAGTGCGCGGTTGCAAGCTGCTCAGCGAGAAATGTCGTCATCGGCGGATCACCTGCCTGCTCCCCGCGGGGATGATGCCGCCAGGCTCGCTCGGCGACGAAGCCGGCAAGCCAGGCCATCCGGAAGGGCACGCTTCGTGCTGGCTCAGGGGCACCGGCTGCTCGCGCCATGCGGGTGAGCAGTTCGGCGACCGTGCGAGGCTGGCCGTTCGATACCACGAACGCCCGGCCATGGACCGCTTGCTCCTCGGCATGCTCCACCGATGCGATGAGCGCGCTCACGGCATTGTCGACGACCGTCGTGTCGATGAGCGCGATGCCCTGGTCAATGAGGAAGAGCCGGCCAGCGCGTGCTCGCGCGATGATCCGGCCGACAAGCTGCTCATCGCCCGGCCCCCAGACAAGGTGCGGCCTGATCGCCACGACTGCAAAGCCGGGAGCGTCAGCGGCCAGCGCGATCAGTTCGGACTCCGCCTTCGTCCGCGAATACGAGCCGTGCGCCGTCATTGGATTCGCCGGCGCTGCGCCGGCGCCCACGAGCGGGGAGCCCGCATGAGCAACCGATGGCGAGGACACCTGCACGAACCGCCGGGCCCCGGCGGCGCGTGCCGCTTCGATGAGCGCGCTCGTTCCGGCGACATTGATGCGCGTGAACTCCGCGTGATCCCCTGCTACCGCAACCTTGGCAGCGAGGTGGATGACCGCATCAATGCCGCTGACTGCCTCGTCCACTACCTGCCGGTCAGTGATGTCACCGCGAACCTCGCGGCACGGCAGCCCCGAGGCGCTGCGCTGAAGCACCGTGACGTCGTACCCCGCGTCGAGCAGTCCTCGAGCGACCGCTCCGCCGAGGAAGCCGCTTGCACCCGTGACGAGCACGCGCATCGCTGGTCAGCCCCCCGCCCCGGCGAGGACGCGTTCGGCCCAGGCAGCGAGAAGTGACCGGTCGATCTTGGAGTTGTGACGGATATCGACCGGCATGTCGCGTCTCACGAGGACTGCGGCGAGATCAACACCGGTGGTCTGCCGTAGCTGCTCGGTGCGATCGGCATCAAGGAGATGCGATCGGGTACGCCGCCGAGTCGTGGGGGTGATCACGACGACGAGGACAGGAGTGGTGATACCGGGAGGACCGACTCCCACGAGCGCGGCCTGCTCGACGAAGGGCAGCGTGATCGCCCGCTGCTCTGGCCCCACCGGCGTGAGCACGCCAGTTGGCGTGACGATGACATGCGCGAGACGACCCTCGATCCACAGGCTGCCGTCCGGGTCAAGGTGCCCGACATCTCCGGTGCGATGCCAGCCCGGGTTGGTCGAAGCCAAGCGGTTCGTGGCCCAGAGCCGGTCGTAGTGGTCACGGATATGGGCTGCCCGTACCGCGATCTCGCCGGTGACGCCATGGGTCGCCTCGAGAACGCGGGATGGACGACCACTCGCATCGAGCACCGCGACCTCAACGTCGACCCCGGCTACCGGGTATCCAACGGGCACCCCGTGGGTCTTGGCCGGGGCGGGCATGCCGGACAGTTCGATATCGGCGACCGGCAGCGCCTCCGTCATGCCGTACGGGGTGCGGATCTGTGCATTCGGCATGAGGCTCGATGCAGCGACGAGGCTGGCCCGGGGCACCGGTGCGCCCGCGAACAGGGCGAGGCGCACGCTCGCGAACGCACGCCTCTGCGGCTCGGACAGGCGATCTTGGGTCGTGATGACATTCGCGAGAGCCGCAGGAGAGGCCCACAGGACAGTGCCGTTCACTGACGAAACAGCGTCGCTCAGTGCCCGCGCAGTCAGCGTTCGCGGCTTTGTTACGTCCATCGCGGGGATGACCGACGTGATGCCCAGCGCTGGGCCGAGCACGGCCCAGGGTGCGAAGGCGGCGACAAGGGAATCCGACTCCGTCAACCGGTAGTGCGCACGAAGGAGTCCGACCGTTGCGGCTACCTGCCGATGGCGGTACACAACGCCCTTCGCAGGGCCGGTGGCCCCCGACGTGAAGACGACGACGGCCTCTGTCTCAGCATCCGGTCGTTCGAGCGCAACGGCCCGTGCAGCGCCCTCTTCGCAGATGCGAGCGAGGGCCCGGCTGCTGATGCGCTGCCCGGGGATGGCGAGGGTTCGAGCGAGGACGAGTCCGGCGGGCACGCCGATGACGTGCATTGGGCGTGCACCTCTGATGGCCCGACGGATACCCCCGATGCCCAGGCCGGTATCGGCGATGACGACGCTCGCGCCGATCGACCAGCAAGCGTAGACAACCGCGATGAGGTCGGCTCCAGGCGGAATGAGCACCGACACGCGGTCGCCTGTCTCGATGCCCCGCGCCCGCAACCCAGCAGCGAGTCGCTCGACCCGATCGCCGAGTGCCTGCCAGGTGACCCGGCTGCCAGCCCCACGAGCCGACATCTCGGCCAAGGCGGTCTCACCAGGTCGCACATCGCGGGCAACGAGCAAGGCGTCGAGCAGTGATGACGGCGCCCGCGCTGCGGATTGCGGATCGGGCTGGCTCTCATCCGGTTGAGGGGTGGCCTCGACTCGACCAGCGAGCCATGACAGCAGGTCTGCGACGAGTCTTGGCGCGTCCTCGATGACCAGGTGCGCTGATCGCTCGTACCGGTGAACGTCTGCGTGCGGGAGACGCTCCATGAAATCCGCGAGATAGCGATCGGAGAACACCGGATCATTGGGCCCCCACAGGAGCAGCGCCGGCGTGTCGTCAAGGCCTTTGATGCCGTCTGCGATCGACTCGAGGGCAGCACTGCTCGGGTGCCCCTGCTCAAGTGGGATGTCGGCCACGAAGTCGCCGATCGCCCTGCGGCGCGCGGCCGATCGATACGGCGCCGCGAATGCCTCCGCGACTGCGCTCGGCATCTTTCGCGCACTGAGGGACGATCGGCTCATCCGCGTAGTACCGCGAACGAAGATGTCGGTCCAACTGGTGTTCAACCGCAGCAGCGGACGACAGCGCGCGACACGAATGATCGACGGCGCCGGCGATCCAGCAGGCTGGTGGACCGCAGTATTGAGGAGCACCACTCCGCGCAGGGCATCGCGATGGCGCAGGGCCCACCCGAGCGAGATCGGGCCTCCCCAGTCATGCGCAACAGTGACCACCGGCCCCGTGATGCCAAGCTCCGCAGTCAGCGCGCACAGGTCGTCAACGCGATCGGCTAGGCGCCTTGGCACGCCAGTGCGCTCGGAGAAGCCCATATCGAGTTGGTCGACTGCGATCACTCGCATCGACCGAGGCGCGCCAGCGAGAAGCGAACGCCAGAGGTACGACCAGGTCGGGTTCCCGTGCACGCAGATCACGGTTATCGATGGTGCTGGGTCGCCAAGGCCCGAATCTGCGTGAGTGTCGAGCAGATGCCACGTACGGAGGCTCCCGGTGAAGTCGGGGGCTTGGACGAGCCTGGACCAGCGCGGATCGAGGCCGGGCAGACCCGGAGGCGGGACGCGTGCCGGGTCGATCACCAGGCGATCTCGATGACCGCCGCGTTCAGTCCGGATCCGATCCCCATGCAGGCGACCCGCTGGCCAGCCACGAGATCCTGAGCAGCATGCGCGAGGGTGAATGGGACGGATGCTGGCCCGATATTGCCCCGTGTCGGAAAGGTCACGGGAACCCGGGCCATGTCGATGCCCATGACCTCGACGATCGCGGCCGTGTGAATCTTCGAGACCTGATGGAGGATGTAGGCGTCGAGGTCGGTCCAGTCGAAGTATGGCTGCGCTGCGCTCCATGTGTCGCGCGCGAGCTCGACCCCTGCCTCAAGCAGTCCACGGGAGTCGGTGGTCATGCTGTTGAGATCGCCGATGCACAGCCTGTGGTGCTGGGTTGCGGCACGAGCGACGCCGCCGATGAACCGGTGGCCTTCCGGGTGGGTTGAGGCCCGGCCGAGCACCATTGCGGCGCCTCCCGACCCCAGTGTGAGGGTGGCGAAGCTCGCGACGACGTCCTGCCTCGTCGATTCAGGCTGCCGCAGCCGCTCAATCGTCTGCTCCTGCGGCTGCCGGCTCCCCTCGCCATCGACCACGAGCGCGTACTCGATCTGGCCCGCATCAATGAGGGTGGCCGCCAGCTGCATTCCATTGACGAACCCCAGGCAGGCATTGCCAAGGTCGAAGTTCAGGCACGCCGTGCCGAGGCCGAGCTGCTGGTGGACGTCAACAGCGGCTGAGGGCTCGAGATGATCGCGGCAGACCGAGGTATCGATGAGCAGGCCGATCGCACCGGGATCGACGCCGGCATCGGCGAGTGCCTTGGCCCCGGCCATCGAGGCGGCATCGGCGAAGGAGACATCGGGTGTCCACCAACGGCGCTCGCTGATGCCAGCGAGACCCTCGAGCATGCCAGGGTGCAGTCCAACGCGCGCATAGGTGTCGAGGAGTTGCTCGTCGATCTGCGTCGACGTCACGACAATCGGCGCATCCACGACCGACACGGACAGGACGGCTGTATCGGTATAGCGATACGTGGCATTACCGCTCATCATCAGCCCTTTGCATGCGGTGCCTTTCGCCGTGCTTCTCGTTGGCCGGGTCGCCGGTCCATCTGCCTAGCCTGCCATGCTTGCCTTGGATCGACCATTTGGGTGCAGGGCAATCGAGCGTGCTAGTGACTCTCATCCGTGTCGAATTGGGTCCGGTACAGGTCGGCGTACGCGCCACCGGCGGCGAGGAGATCCTCGTGGGTCCCTCTCTCGACAATGCGACCGTCGACGAGCACGATGATCTGCTGCGCTCGCCGCACGGTCGACAGGCGGTGGGCGATGACGATGGCGGTCCGACCCTGAAGGGCTTGGTCGAGCGCCCGCTGGACCGCTGCTTCGCTTTCACTGTCGAGATGGGCGGTCGCCTCGTCGAGAATGAGCACGCGAGGGGCCTTGAGCAGGAGTCTGGCGAGTGCAATGCGCTGCTTCTCCCCGCCTGAGAGCCGGTAACCGCGGTCGCCGACAACTGTCCCGAGGCCATCTGGCAGCGCTGCGATGAGATCACCGATCTGCGCCGCGGCGCAGGCCTCAAGCAGCTGCTCGTCGGTTGCACCGGGGCTTGCGTAGGCGAGGTTCGCCCGGATCGTGTCATGGAAGAGATGGGCATCCTGCGTGACAACACCGACGGAGCCGCGCAGGGATCCGAGCGTGAGCTCGCGCACATCGTCACCGCCCACTCGCACGGCTCCTTCGGTGACGTCGTAGAGGCGGGTCACGAGTGCGCTGATCGTCGTCTTGCCGGCGCCGGATGGGCCGACAATCGCGGTCATCGTGCCAGCCTCCACCGTGAAATCGACCCCGTCGAGCACGTCAGCGCCCGCTTGCGTCGACTCCTCTCGGGCGATCGACTCCAGGGATGCGAGCGACACCTGCTCGGCAGTCGGGTACCGGAAGCCGACCTTCTCGAATCGCACCTCGAGCGGCCCGTCCTTGAGCTCGCGGGCATCGGGGGCATCGCGCACCATCGGCGGCAGGTCGAGGACCTCGAATACCCGTTCGAAGGAGACAAGAGCCGTCATGACGTCGACGCGAACATTCGACAGGGCGGTGAGCGGTCCGTAGAGCTGTGCGAGCAAGCCGACGAGCGCGAGGAGCGTGCCGAGGGTGAGGACCCCGGTGATGACAAGATTGCCGCCAAGCCCGTAGGTGATTGCCGTGGCGAGCGAGGCGACGAGTGTGAGGGCCGTGAAGAACCATCGGTTCGCCATCGCCATGCTCACGCCGACATCGCGCACCTGAGCGGCTCGGTCGGAGAATGCAGACGCCTCATCGCCCGGACGGCCGAACAACTTGACGAGCAGCGCACCGGAGACGTTGAATCGCTCGCTCATCTGCGCGCTCATATCGGAGTTCAGCGACATCTGCCGTCTGGTGAGCGACTGCAGCTTGCGCCCCATCCAGCGCGCGGGCAGCAAGAACAAGGGCACGAGCACCAAGGAGACGACAGTTACCTGCCACGACAGGATGAACATGGTCGTGAGGACGATGCTCAGTGAGATGAGGTTGCCGATGACCCCGCCGAGCGTTGAAGTAAACGCCTGCTGGGCGCCCATGACGTCGGAGTTGAGCCGCGAGATGAGCGCACCGGTCTGCGCCCGCGTGAAGAACGCGATGGACTGCTCCTGCACATGCGAGTAGACCTCGGTCCGCAGATCGTAGATGAGACCCTCGCCGATGCGGGAGGAGAAGTAGCGTCCGATGAGCCCCACGCCGGAATCGATGATGGCGAGCACAGCGATGATGATCGCCGTCACCGTGACGACATGGGCGTCCTGGACAGTGATCCCCTGGTCGATGATTCGCCGAAAGAGCAGCGGCTGCGCAACGCTGAGAAGCGAGGCAAAGACAAGGGTGATGAGAAACATCCACACATATGCCCGGTATGGCCGCGCGTATCCGAGAATGCGCCGGACGAGTTCCCAGCCGACCTTCGTGCCCTTCACCGAGCGATCGCGGGTCATGGATCGGTAGGCCATCCACACGTCCATGCTCATGATCGACCACCGATCGATCCGAGATCGCGAAGCCGCCCGATTTGCGCCATTCGCTCCGCCGCTTCCTGTGCGACTCGCTCCCGTTGCTCGGCGCCATGGAGGAGCGGCTTGAGCGCGCGCAGCGCTGCATCCGGGGCTCCGAGGAGCGCCTCCGCCAGTGCGAGCTGCGATGCGATGAGATCCACACTCGGGTGCTCGCTGCGCGCGAGCCCGATCGCGACAGCCTCTGAAGCCCCGACGAAACGGCCGGTTCCGCAGATTTCCAACGCTCGTGAATAGCCCACCCGCTGTACGAGC
>CALPZT020000017.1 GCA_943328365.2 Bifidobacterium breve
CTCCTCACCTTCCTGTTCGCGGTGCAGGATCCGATCGCGGTCTCTGCTGGAGGTGGTGGTGTTCAGGTCATCCTTGATCAGGCGCTCACCCCGCAGATGTCGGGTACGGTTCTGCTCATCGCGACGATCGGTCAGTTGTTCTGCACGACTGCCTGCCTCACATCGGCATCGCGCATGCTCTTCGCCTTCAGCCGCGACGGGGCAGTTCCCGGCGCTCAACTGTGGTCTCGCGTGAACAAGTCGAAGACTCCGGTCTACGCCGTTATTGGCGTGACCGTTGCCGGCCTCATCCTCACCCTGCCGGCCTTGTGGAAGGTGAACATTGGCTCGGCTGAGGAGCCGATCTACACGGTCACGGCGTTCTTCGCCGTGGTCTCGATCGGTGTGCTCGGTCTGTACCTCGCGTTCGCGATCCCGATCTACTACCGCTGGAAGGCAGGCGCCAACTTCAAGCAGGGCTCCTGGAACCTCGGAAACAAGTGGAAGTGGATGGCGCCGATTGCCGTCCTCGAAATCCTCATCACCTCGGTGTACTTCATCCTTCCGCTGTACCCGGCTGGGGCGCCCGGCTTCATGCGAGGATTCCTCGGCGCACCGAGCGCGGAGGAGGTGCCCTTCGACTGGAAGTCCGTCAACTACGCTCCACTCGTCTTGGGTGCGATCCTCATTGCCCTGTGGATCGGCTGGCACCTGTCGGCCAAGAAGTGGTTCACCGGTCCGAAGGTGACGATCGACCTGCCCGCGGGCGTCTCATCAGCAGACGAAATCGCCCTCGAGCACGAGCACAAGGGCTACCACCAGCCGCCGGAGTCATAGCCGGGATGTCTGCGCAATGGAGGGGTGGCTGCTTCGGCGGTCACCCCTCCATTCTGTTTGGTCGGGCGCCTTCGCCCGTGCTGACGCGACGCTCCGGCAACGCTGCTCTCAGGCGAACAGGTCCTCGAGTGTTTGTCGCATGACCTGACCGTCGACATCGACACCGGTCCAGAGCTTGATGGCGACCCTGCCCTGATTCACGAGCATGCCCATGCCGTCGAGCGTGGTGCAGCCTCGATCTGCTGCATCCGTGAGCAGACGGGTCTTGGGCGGGTTGGGGATGACGTCAGCGACGACCATGGTCGACAGGAGGGTGGATGTGTCGATGTTGAGCCGGGCCTCGATGTCTGGGAACAGGCCGACGGATGTGGCGTTCACGACGATGTCGGTCGATGCCGGAATGGCATAGGGCTGATCCCAGTGGACAAGGGTCGCGGTCGCCTGAGTGTCGGCATTGATGCGATCGACAAGGTCCTGGCCTCGCGAGACTGTGGTGTTCACCACCGTAATTGTCGACGCACCCGCGAGCGCCGACTCGACGGCAATGGCTCGAGCGGCACCACCCGCGCCGAATAGGACGATGTCCTTGCCGGCTGGGTCAACCACGGTGCGCAGGGACTCGACGAAGCCCTTACCGTCGGTGTTCTCGCCGATGAGGCGGCCATCCTTGATGACAACGCAGTTGACGGCACCGATGATGGACGCTGAGGGGGCGAGCTCGTCGAGGAACTCAATGACATGGACCTTGTGCGGAAGGGAGCAGTTGAAGCCCGCGAAGCCCATGGCGAGTGCCCCGCGCACGGCGTTGCCGAGGGAATCCGGTGCAATCTCGCAGTTGATGTAGCGCGCATTGAGCCCGTGGTGGGCGAACACGGCGTCCATGACGGCCACCGTGGGATTCTCTGCCGCGGGCATCGCGAATGATCCCGTGAGCGTGCTCATGAAGTCGTGGGACACGGACCCACCACCCTCTCCTGCTAGACCTGGCAAGACATGTCATCGGTGCGCGAAACGCAGCTGGCCGGCTCAACCGGGGAACGGTCGCGCCGGCCAGATGCGTTCGGATGAGCTACGAAACTGAGGTCGAGACTGGCGGGAGCGCCTGATCGCTCTCATCGATCGTCAGTGCGCCCGTCATGATGGCAACCACGTCATTCATCGTGTGTGTCTGCGGGGTCACGACTGCTGCACGGCGGCCGAGGCGCTGCACATGGATTCTGTTCGCTACCTCGAACACCTGCGGCATGTTGTGCGAGATGAGGATGACGGGCATCCCGCGATCACGGAGGTCCTTGATCAGCTGGAGGACGCGCGCCGACTCTCGCACGCCGAGGGCAGCGGTCGGCTCATCAAGGATGATGACCTGGGATCCGAAGGCTGCAGCCCGAGCGACTGCGACGGCCTGCCGCTGGCCGCCCGAAAGCGTCTCGACCGTCTGGGTGATGCTCTGGACGGTGCCGATGCCGAGCTCCTTCAGGTGCCGAGCCGCCTCCTCGCGCATGAACTTGGTGTCAAGCTTGCGAAAGACTGACCCGAGGATTCCTTTGCTGCGAACCTCGCGGCCGAGAAACAGATTCTCAGAGATGTCGAGCGCGGGGGCGACAGCGAGGGTTTGGAACACTGTCTCGACACCCTTCTGCCGAGCCTCATTCGTGCTGCGGAACACGACCGGCTCGCCATTGACGAGCATCTCGCCGCTGTCGGGGGTGTGCGCTCCGGAGAAGCACTTGATAAGGCTGGACTTGCCGGCGCCGTTGTCGCCGACGACGGCGAGTACTTCGCCGGGGTAGAGCTCGAGATCGGCTCCATTCAGGGCGACGACGCGACCGAATGTCTTGACGAGCCCACGGCCCTGAAGGACTGGCTGAACACTTCCCAAGGTGGGGGTCATGACTTCACCTTTCTGATCCACTGGTCCACGGCCACGGCGAGGATGACGAGGATGCCGACTGCGAGCACTCGGTACGCCTGATCGAGTCCGGCGAGGGCGAGGCCATTCTCGACGACAACGATGATGAAGGCGCCGATGAAGGTTCCGATGAGGGTGCCGCGGCCGCCGAAGAGGGACACCCCACCGATCACGACAGCGGTGATTGTGTCGAGGTTGATGAGCGGGTCAGCATTCGGTGAAGCGGAACCAACTCGGCCGATGTAGATCCAGGACGCAATACCCATGATGAAACCTGCGACCACGTAGACGCTGAAGATAACGCGATTGACGTTGATGCCGGAGAGTTCAGCGGCGACCGGGTCGTCACCAACAGCGTAGATGTGCCGGCCCCAGGCCGTATTGCGCAGGATGTAGGCGAAGATGGCGAACATCGCGACCATCAGGATGACGCCGTACATGAGTGCGAAATCCCCGATCTTGATCGTCTTTCCGAGGAACTTCAGTGCCTCGGGGATCTCCGGGCCTTGGATCGTTCTGGCCTTGAACAGGATGAGCGTCAGGGCAGTGAAGACCGACAGCGTGCCGAGTGTGACGATGAACGGTGGCAGCCTGAAGCGAGTAATGAGGAATCCGTTTATCGCGCCGGCGAAAACAGCGGCGAGGATCCCGAGAAGAATGGCGATGATCGGATTCTGACCGGCGATCGGTAGGACGTTCGATGCCGTGACCGATACCGCCAGGTTGGCCATGACCATCTGGCCGAAGACCATGATGGCGCCAATGCTGAGGTCGATGCCAGCCGTGAGAATGATGAGGGTTTGCGCGATCGCGAGCGTGCCGATGACGACTGTTTGCTGAGTAAGGAAGGAGAGGTTGCCGGGTAGGAGGAATCGCGGGTTGATGAGCGTGAACACCACCATCGCGACGACCAGGACTACCAAAGGGCTGACGTACGGGTACCGGTGGAGGATTCCTTGCACGCGTTGCAGCGGTGTCCGTGGCTCCATGAATTCCTCGGCAAGGTCCACTGCGACCGTTGGTGTCTGACTCACGAGGGCCCTTTCGAAGGTCTGAAACAGTTGTAATGGACGTTACCGAAGGTGGAGCGCCGAGGGGCAGCAATCAAGAAGATTGCTGCCCCTCGGATGACACACCGGGGATTTAGCCCCAGGCGTTGTCGATGCAGTACTGAGCGGACTCCTGCGGAGCGGCCGTGACCGTCTCCATGGGGTCGTCGGTGCAGAGGGTCACACCGGTGTCGAAGAACGTGCCGTCAGCCGACGTGTTCTCCGGCTTGGTGCCCGAGTTCACGATGTCGTAGATGGCCTGGACACCGAGGGCTGCCATACGCAGCGGGTACTGCTGCGAGGTGGCCTGAATCTGGCCAGCCTTGACAGCCTCGACGCCGGCGAGGCCGCCGTCGACCGACACGATGATGACGTCCTTGCCGATCGCCTTGCCGGCTGCCTCGAGGGCTGCTGCTGCACCGAATGCGGTGGGCTCGTTGATCGTGTAGACGACGTTGATGTCGGGGTTCTTGGACAGGCAGGTCTCCATGCCCTTACGGCCGCCCTCCTCGTTGGCGCCAGTGGCCTCGAGGCAGACGATCTCGTAGTCGCCGCCGGCACCGGTGGCGTACTTGCCCGTTGCGTCCTCGTCGCCCATGACAGTGGCGTCCTTGACGTCAATGCCCATGCCCTTGAGGAAGCCGTTGTCGCGGCAGTAGTCAACCGAGACCATGCGGTCGTTGAAGATGACCAGTCGCGCGATGACAGCCTTCTCGCCGTTCAGCTTGCCTGCGGCCCACTGGCCGATGGCCTCGCCGGCGAGGCAGTTGTCGGTTGCGAAGGTGATGTCGACGACGTCCGGCGGGTCGGTCGGGGTGTCGAGAGCAATGACGAAGAGGCCGGCGTCGCGAGCCTTCTTGATGGCATCGTTGACGTTGACCGACATCGGCGTGATGAGGATGCCGTTCTGGCCCTGCGCGATGGCGTTCTCGATGAGGTCGATCTGACCCTGGTCGTCACCCTCTTGCTTGCCGGAGCCAACGGTGAGGTTGACGCCGATCTCGCCGGCGGTGGCCTTCGCGCCCTCTTGCATGGCGACGAAGAACGGGTTCGTCGAATCCTTCGTGATGAGGGAGACAGCGACTTCCGCACCGCCCTCTGCGGGGGCTGCTGAATCTGCGGGGGCTGCTGACGCTGCCGGCGCTGCTGAGGACTCGGTCGACGTGGAACCGCCGCCGCATGCCGCCAGCACCATCGAAGCGACGCCGAATGCCGCAACAGCGGCAAAGGCTCGCCCGCGAGTAACGCGGTTGATCATGTGGTTTCCCTTCAAGGGGTTGGTTGGGTGTGACTCTTCAAGATACGCAGAACGCTCATGAGCCCGGATTGCTCTGGGCTCATTCCCCCCTTCATCACCGCTTCAGGAGGCCAGGGCGTAGCCCCGGTCAGCCATTCACGATCACGCACGAGGGAATGTCCTGCGCGCCTCTCAGCGAGGCCCTACTCGTGATGAAATCGCCACGAGTATGACAACGATGTCCACTATTTCTATGGCTCGGGGCTTGCGCTGTCAAGCGCTGAGTCTGCAATACTCGCTTTCGTAATGACAACGTTATCTAATCCCGACACGATAGCCGCCACCCATCGGTCGCGGCCCACGATGCGTGATGTCGCGGCACTGGCCGGGGTGAGTCTGAAGACCGTGTCCCGCGTGGTCAATCGTGAGCCGGGCGTGTCTGGCGACCTCATCTCGAAGGTCGAGCGTGCGGCAAGCCAACTCGATTACCGGCACGATCTCACGGCGAGCAACCTGCGCCGATCTGATCGCAAGACCTCGACCTTCGGGCTCATCATCGAAGACGTCTCGAATCCGTTCTTCTCCGCCGTGCACCGCGGGATCGAAGAGGTCGCCCGCGAACGAGGCGTCGCAGTGTTCGCGGCGAGTGTTGATGAAAGCCCAGAGCGGGAGAAAGACCTCGTCGTCGCCTTCAGCCAGCGCCGGGTGGATGCCATCATCATGACTCCGACGGTGCGGGAGCAGTCGTACCTTGCCTATGAGCGTCGCGGCGGCCTTGTGCTGGTGTTCGTCGATCGGGAGCCGCGCGGGTTCGACGCCGACTGCGTCGTCACCGACAACGCGGCAGGGGCCGAGACCGCGACTGCCCATCTCCTGGCCCAGGGCCATGAACTCGTTGCCTTCGTCGGCGACGATGAAACCATCACGACAGCGAACCAGCGATATCTCGGATACGAGCGCGCGATGGCGAGCGCCGCGACGTCCATTCGGCCCGAACTCGTCTCGCGCGAGGCGCACACGACCCCCGCAGCGACCAGGGAGGTGCTGGCGCTTCTCGACGCGCCGAACCCGCCGACGGCGATCTTCGCAGCGCAGAACCTCATCACGATGGGTGCGGTTCGCGCCCTCCAGATGCGAGGGCTTCAGCATTCAGTGGCGCTCGTCGGCTTCGATGACTTCTCGATGGCGGATGCGCTCGACCCGGCGGTCACCGTCGTGGCGCAGGATCCCCGCGAGATCGGCAGGCGTGCGGCCCAACTGGCGTTTGCGCGCATCGAGGATCCCGATCTCCCCACGTCTGTTCATGTCGTGTCGTCGTCCCTCATCAGACGGGGCTCGGGAGAGATACCTCCGGGTCGATAACTGAGCCCCTGCGCGATGTTTCGGCGGTGACGATGCCGGCCACCACGACGACGCCTCCGAGTGCCTGAAGCCAGGTGAGCGTCTCGCTCAGGACGAAAATGGCGATGAGCCCAGCCCACAGGGGCTCGGTGGTTGCGACGATCCCGGCTCGCTGCGCACCAATGCGGCGAAGGGAGCCGAGGACGAGCAGGAATGGCGCGATGGTGCCGAGGAGCACCCCCCACAGCATGATGGCCCACACCGGAAGCGGTGGAAAGCCGGCCATCGGCGAGTCGGTCGGCAGGGCGAGGACATCCCATGGAAACGACCACCACGGCGCAATGATGGTCCAGGTAACGGTGGCGAAGATGAACCCCCACATGGTGAGCGAAACCCCGTCTCGATGCCGCTGGCCGGCCTCGCCAAGCAGCCAGTAGACGGCGAGTGCTACCGCGGTTGCGATTCCAGCGAGCACGCCGATGGCGTCGAGTCGAAGCCCGTTCCAGACCTGAGCCACGAGGGCGAGGCCGATGAGGGTGAGTGCGATGGCGAGCCACAGCCGGTTCGATACGGCGTTCTTGTCGCCGAACTTCGACCAGAGGGCCACCACGACCGGGGCGAGGAAGGCAAGCAGGGTCCCGACTCCCAGGGGCAGCCGGGAGATTGTGAAGAAATAGAGGAACTGGACGAGGACGAAGGCGATGACCCCGTAGGCGAGAAGGAAGCGCAGTTCGCCGCGCTGAATCCGAAAGGCGCTCCGGTTCGTGACGAGGACGAACAGGACGAGGACGACCATCGCGCCAGCGTTGCGCAGTTCGGTGAGCCGAACTGAGTCAAGGCCCGCAGCCATCGCGAGCTTGGCGATTGATCCGTTGAAGGCGAAAAGAAATGCGGCCGCGAGGTACATGAGTATGCCCACGGTGTCGGCACTCCCACGAAATCCGCGCCCAGCCCTCATACCCCGTCACCCCCATCAATACCCGTGTGATGCATGGGATGGCCGGAGGGGGTCGGGTTGGGGACGGGCCCGGGGTGCGGTGTGCTCGGCACGGGTGTTCAGTCCATCTGGAGCAGCCACGCGCGCGCCCCACCGACGAGCGCTGCGGCATTCGGGACGATGACGACGTCGTCGCCCATGCGGTTGAGCACGACCGGCGTGATGTGCCGTGAGTTGCCACCGCCGACATACAGTCGATCCCACAGGAAGACCGGGCGCAGGCCCTCGACCATGCGCGCAATTCGCCGAGACCACAGGGCGTCTCCGAGGCGTCGGCGCTCATGCTCACCGATGTACGTGTCGTACGAGAGCCCCCACCGCACCGGCGCCTGCGACATCTCCAGATGCGGCGCGAGACGACCGCCGTCATAGATCGCGCAGCCGAGGCCGGTGCCAAGGGTCATGACCACCTCGAGGCCCTGCCCGGCGATGACGCCCGCACCGTGCACCTCGGCATCGTTGAGCACCCGAACCTCGTAGCCGAACGCTCGCTCGAGAGCGGTCTTGGCATCGAACCCCTCCCATTCGGTCACGAGCTCGGGGACGATCTTGCTCCGCGGACCGGTGCGCGTGACGTAATGCGGTGTTGTAACGACGACGCCGTGCCGGATCATGCCGGGAAGCCCGACGGTTGCGCGGTCGGCTCGCGGCAACTGGGCACCGAGGTCGACGAGGGTCTGGACGAACAGTTCGGTGGGAAGCGGGTAGGGGGTCGGGACGCGAATGGGCTGGGCGCGCATCGTTCCGGACTCATCGAGGACGCACCCCTTGATGCCGCCGCCACCGCAATCGATGGCCAGGGTCGTCGTCATGGGGCAAGTCTGCCGGACGGGGATCGATGAGGAAGCGGGAGGAGGATTTTCACGTCGTGATGGGCACGGGTACGCTATGACGGCGGTTCGCTCGGAGGCCTCTCGCGGCTAGCCAGGCAACCGTGGGGAGGCGTCGCCTAGTCCGGTCTATGGCGCCGCACTGCTAATGCGGTTTGGGTTTCAACACCCATCGGGAGTTCAAATCTCCCCGCCTCCGCCATCGGCCCGGAAGCTCCATTGGAGCGGCCGGGCCTGAGCTTTGGCCGGGCCCGCACTCACTGGGTTCCATCTCGCCCCCCTGATTCAGAGGGCGCTCCAGAGCATCGGCCCGCGCACGCTAGACTTATGCCCGTTCGATTGTGATCTGCGCCCGTAGCTCAACGGATAGAGCACTTGACTACGGATCAAGAGGTTGAAAGTTCGAATCTTTCCGGGCGCACAGCCAGACCCCCTCGCATCTGACCGATGCGTGGGGGTCTTTTCTATGTACCTGGCTCGATCCAGATGGCCTTGCCCGGCCCGGCGTCGCTGCCGTAGCCGGGGTCGGCAGCGACCGACGATCGAGTGCTGCGTTCGAGCAGGGCATCTCGAGCAATGAAGAAGGTGGGGATGAGCGAGATAACCGGGATGATCGCCCACAGCCCGGCAAGCCGCTTGGGGGCGATGAGCATCCAGTAGATGACCTGCAAGGCGAGGGTGACGCCGAGCCACCATTGCCAGGAAATGACCGCCGGTGCGGCCGTGAGGTCGGCGGGCGCATTGAGCTCGGTGGACGCGGCGATCATCGAGACGATTCCGAGCAAGGCGTACGCCACGGCGCCGAGGGCAGTGGGGATGAGCAGCCAGAGCCCCACGAGTGATGCCCCGCTCACCCGCTCAGCCTCCGGGGTTGCGGCGGATGTGATCTCGTTGTCGGTCAGGATCGCCGAAACCATGCTGTGACGCCCGTTCGATGTGCTCATCACGTCCCTCTCACCGAGCCCAGGTGGTCAACACGAAATAGGCGGATCCGGCCAGGGTGAAGTAGGCCAGCACGATCGACCATCTCGCGAGGCCGATGCCGCGTTGGGGGATATCGCTTGTCGTGACCTGGTCGTAGGCCATGTGGCCCAGGACGATCGCCGGCAGGCAGGTGAGCGGAATCCAGGCAAGGACGAAGGAGAGCACCGCGAGGCCGCTCACGGGTGATCCCGCCGGGGCGGCGACCTGGGCGCGTTCGACGGATGCGTGATGGCTCATCGCCCACCAGAGCGTGACGAGCAGGAGAGCGCCCGAGAGGATCACCAGGATGGCACTTGTGCCGAGTGGGTCGAAGGCCCGGTAGCCGCTGAGAATCGCGGAGTTCGACGGCGAGCCACTGAACGCATAGACGGAGCGCGGGCCGTCGAGCAGTTCAGCGAGGCGGTCCATGCCCCAGGGCACGACTGCAACCGCCGTGAATGCGCCCGCCGTGGCCCCAAGCGCAAGGGCCCCGCCGCGTCGCGAGGTGAAGGCCAGCCACAGCACGAGCGGGAGTACCCAAACAACGGTTCGGGTCATGACCCAGACGCTGCCTGATTCGAGCGCGGACAGAGGATCCGCGGGATCGAGCGTGACACCGTAGGCCGAGGACCACGACAGTAGTCCGGCAAGGGCGAGCGCGCCGATGAGCAGCGTGGTGTCGATGCCGAAGCTTGAGCGGAGCGCTGGTGCGACGAGCACGGGGCGAAGAACGAGGGCAACCCAGATAACCGAAAGTACGATGAGCGCGGTCGCGACAAGCACGGCGATGCCACCGATGCGCACGATGTCATTCGTGCCGGCGAAGATCGCATTCACCCAGACGTAGCCGTCCTCGCTCCCGGAAGTCCAGACGACGTCCGGGATGCCTGCTGATGGAATCGAATCGACGAGGGCGGGCCCCGCGAAGCGCACTGCCACCGCGACAGCGAAGGCGGTCAGAGCAAGACGCAGCCGCGAGCCTGCGAAGAGCGCCACGACGAGGACGACGACAAGCAGGAACCCGGGGAGCAGTTGAACGAGGTGGTCGAGCGGCGCATCGCGCGATACGGCGGGTCGGTTGCGCAGCCAGGTGGCGATAACGAGGACGGCGGCGGACGCAGCGAATGCGCTGATCGGCAGGATGAGGGACCTCGTGCTGTTGCGTGTCCTGGCCTCGGACTGTGCCACGTTGCCCACCCCCATTCGCTCGAATGTCGTACGAAAGAACCACGCTAGCAATGCGGGCGCGGATTCAGGTGATTCTTGCGGTTCTCCTAGCGTTGCCGGATGAGCATCGGGTGGGCATCGCGGAATCGTGAGTTCGCCCAGAGCTGGTTGCCGTCCTGAACGGTGAACCCGGTGAGCGACGGCCGCACGCCATCGAAGATGGCCGTCGAAGGTGACTCGAGGAGCAGTGCCCACTCGCGCCGGAGCAGGGTCTGCTGAAGCATCCCCTCGACGTAGCGGTTGTGGGTTCCGACCGCGAGGAAGCGAACCTTCTGCTCGATCAGTTCGAGCGCCGGAAGAATCACCTCGAGTTCCATGCCCTGCAGGTCGATATGGAGGAGGTCGGTCGGCTCATCGCCGGCGAGAAGGGTGTCGAGGGTGACGGTCGGAACATCTCGATGCTCGAGGAAGGCTCCCCGGTAGTCCATCGAGGGGCTGCCGTCCGAGGATGCCTCCCCAGCAAGAACTGCCCCGCCCATGTCGATGGCGTCGAGCACCGGAAACGACAGGGTTGTCTCGGTATGCCAGCAGGCGGCTTCGATGACCGTGACGAGGCTGTCGACGCCGTTGTCGGCTGAGTGCTGCCTGGCCCAGGAGGCGCGCTGCGGCTCGGCTTCGACGGCGATCCCCTTGGCGCGCTTTCCCGCCCGCTCGGCGCATACGACCCCCATAACGGCCCAGGGCGCCCAGCCCGCTCCGACCTCGACGACTCGGTAGCTGTCGCGGTCGTTCGTCAGCGAGAGGGCAAGTGCGACGTACTCCTCCGCCTCGGAGCGGTAGCCATCGGTCGGGATCGGCAGTTCCGTGTTCGTGCTCCCGGCGAGCTCCTGTGGCGCCCAGGGGAGCATCGCGATGCGTGTTCTGATCCCGGCCCAGTCGACCCGGTAGACGCCCTCGTGATCAGGCATGTTGTCGGCGCGCACCGATTCCAGGCTCGCAGCGATCTCGGGCGCACGCACAGGAAGGTGCAGCCCGTTGCCGAGCATGGTCGGGGTCGCGGGTTCCAGGGTGGCCGCTGCCGGGGAGGCCTCGGGCGAATCCTTGAGCGCTGCATTGGATGACCCAGCAGCCTGAAAACGTCGTCGCAAGGCCACTTGGCCTACGCCCCTTCACTACCCCGTGGCCCCCAACGGAAGAATGCTAACCATGGCCGGCAGAAA
>CALPZT020000018.1 GCA_943328365.2 Bifidobacterium breve
GCGAGGCCGGTGTGGTCCGCATGCGCTTCGGTCTCACCGATGGGCAGCCCAAGACCCTCGACGAGATCGGCAAGGTCTACGGAGTCACCCGCGAGCGCATCCGTCAGATCGAGAGCAAGACGATGTCCAAGCTCCGGCACCCATCGCGTTCGCAGGTTCTGCGCGACTACCTCGACTAGGCCGCACGCGTTCGGCTCGCGGTTGCGGGCCGAACGGGAAGGCCCCAGCAGGTCGCTGGGGAAAGTGCACTAGGCGCCGGTGAAGTTCGGCGAACGTCGCTCGGCGAATGCGGCAATGCCCTCGAGGTAATCCGCACTTCGCCAGGCAAGGTTGCGCCGGCTTGTCAGGTGTTCGAAGGTGCTGCTCGTCAGAGGCGAGGCATCGGTCAGTGCCGTCATCTCGGCCTTGATTGCAGCAATCGCGAGCGGGGCGAGCGATGCGATGCGGGTGGCGAGCACGCCAGCCTCGCTCGTGAGCTCAGGCTCGCTGGCGACGAGGCGATTGACGACGCCAAAGCCAGCCATCTGCTCGGCGGTGAGTGGGTTGGCGGTGAAGAACATCTCCTTGGCGATGTTCAGGGGCAGGCCGCTCACGAAGTGGGCGACGCCAGCGGTGTTGTAGGGGACACCGAGCTTGGCTGGCGTGATCGCGAAACTGGCCGTCCGCATTGCGACGACGAGGTCGCACGTGAGGACCAGATCGCAGGCGCCGCCCCAGACCCCTCCCTCGACCGCAGCGATGACCGGGAATGGAGTTCGGCGGATCGTCCGAAAGAGGTTCTCGAGCGGGTTGGTCCAGGTGAGTGGATCAGTGCCGTCGGACGGTAGTTCGGTGATGTCGTGACCTGCAGACCAGGTCGACACGCCCGGCTCGGCACGGATGATGAGCGCCCGCACCGAAACCGCCTCGGCGGAGAGGATTGCCGCGGTGAGTTCGTTCAGCAGCGCGCTTGACAGGGCGTTGCGCTGACGATCGTTAGCGATGGTGAGCGTGGTGACGTGACCGGCTGTCTCGGTTCTCAGGAGTGTCATCGACAACCGGCAGGGGACTAGCGGTTATCGGTGGCAGGAACGGCAGTCAGGCGATGAGTCTCGTCGACCACCTCAACGGCCTGCGCACGAAGGACCTGCTCGTGACGGCTCCAGTGGTGACCGCAGAAGAGCAGGTCAACGCCGCCGGGAAGAACGACCCGAACATAGGCTTGCGCGGCGCAGCGATCGCACCGGTCGGTCGTGCTGAGTGCCGGCGCAGTCATCGTGGTTGTCATGGACGTAAGCACCTCCGCTGTCGTTCAAGATCAACCTCATGGTGACCCTTGTATGGGTCAACAGTCTCCCACCCCCGGGATGTTCCCGTGTCGGCGCGCCGGAATAGTTCACCGTGGGCGAACGTCTTCGTGTGAGGGGACTCACAGCCCGCACGACACGGCTCGCAGGCGAGCGTGGCTGTCAGGCCTGCTCGGTAGGTTGACTCCATGACACGTGCCGCGCCGCCCGCCCGTTCATCGGCTGCAACGAGCGCGAAGCAGGATGCCAGCGAGGGCTACTCCGCGAAGAACCTGGCGGTCCTCGAGGGCCTCGAGGCGGTGCGCAAGCGCCCCGGCATGTATATCGGGTCCAATGACGGCCGCGGCCTCATGCATTGCCTGTGGGAGATCGTCGACAACTCCGTCGACGAAGCGCTCGGCGGCCATTGCTCGACCATCATCATCACGCTCCACCCCGATGGCTCGGCAGAGGTCGCCGACAACGGCCGCGGGATCCCCGTCGACATCGAGAAGAAGACAAAGCTCACCGGAGTCGAAGTTGTGCTCACCAAGCTCCACGCCGGCGGCAAGTTCGGTGGCGGTTCCTACAACGCCTCCGGTGGGCTGCACGGAGTCGGGGCTTCAGTCGTCAACGCTCTGTCATCCCGGCTCGACGTCGAGGTCGACCGTGGCGGGAAGATCCACCGGATGTCCTTTCGGCGTGGCGTTCCCGGGGTCTTCGACGGGCCCGACGAGCAGGCAGACTTCACCAAGAAGGGCGGCCTGACCATCGCCGGCACGTGCCCTCGGACCCGTACCGGCACCAGGGTTCGCTGGTGGGCAGACAAGCAGGTCTTCACGAAGGACGCCGCATACGACCGCGAGGCACTGCGGGAGCGGGCGATTCAGAGCACATTTCTCGTTCCCGGGCTCTCCATCGCCATCCATGACCTCCGTGATCCAGACGACCTCATCGGCGAGACCTTCCAGCACAAGGGCGGCATCGGCGAGTATGTCGAGGCGATCTCCTCGGGCGACGCAGTGTCGCCTGTCATCCGGCTGCAGGGGAGCGGTCATTTCCACGAGACGGTTCCCGTGCTCGACGACAAGGGTCACATGACCCCGGAGGAGGTCGAGCGAGAACTCGGCGTCGACATTGCCCTGCGCTGGGACACCGGATATGAAAGCAACGTCCGATCCTTCGTGAACGTGATCGCGACCCCGAAGGGGGGCACCCATGTCGCCGGGTTCGAGCGGGCGCTCGTGAAGGTGGTCAATGATCAACTGCGCACGGCCAAGGTGCTGAGGGCGAGCGAGGACAACGTCGCCAAGGATGACTGCCTCGAGGGGCTCACCGCCGTCGTCACCATTCGACTCGCGGAGCCGCAGTTCGAGGGCCAGACCAAGGAGATTCTCGGCACTCCTGCAGCAACGCGCATCGTGAGCAACGTGGTGTCCAAGGAGCTGTCGTCCTGGTTCACATCGCCCCCTCGCGGCGACAAGATGGCCACGAAGGCAGTCCTCGACAAGGTGGCGAACGGCATGCGTGCGAGGGTCTCTGCGCGTGCCCATCGAGATACCCAACGACGCAAGACCGCCCTCGAGTCGTCGGCGCTTCCCGCGAAGCTCGTCGATTGCAGGAGCGATGAGGTGGAGCGAAGCGAACTGTTCATCGTCGAGGGCGACAGCGCGCTCGGTACGGCAAAGACCGCGAGGAGCTCGGATTACCAGGCATTGCTGCCTATCCGGGGCAAGATCCTCAACGTCCAGAAGTCGTCCCTGTCCGACATGCTCAAGAATACTGAGTGCGCCTCGATCATCCAGGTGATTGGTGCCGGGTCGGGGCGGTCCTTCGACCTTGATCAAGCCCGGTACGGCAAGGTGATTCTCATGTCCGACGCTGACGTCGACGGCGCCCACATCCGATGCCTCCTCCTCACCCTGATTCATTCCTACCTTCGTCCGCTGCTCGATGCGGGCCGGGTGTTTGCCGCCGTGCCACCCCTGCATCGCGTCGAGATCATCAACCCCGGAAGCAAGGCCAACGAGGTGATCTATACCTACTCCGATGCCGAGATGAAGGCCGTGCTTGCCGATGCCCACAAGCGCGGTCGCAAGGTGAAGGATCCCGTGCAGCGCTACAAGGGCCTTGGCGAAATGGATGCCTCCCAGCTTCGCGAGACAACGATGGACCCAGCGCATCGCACGCTGCGGCGCATGACGATGGGTGACGCCGAAGCGGCTCGCCGGGTGTTCGACCTGCTCATGGGCAATGATGTGGCACCGCGCAAGGAGTTCATCGTCGACGGCGCATCCGGGCTCGATCGTGATCGCATCGACGCCTGATCGCCCGGATCGAGCAACCGTGCCGGGCGTGCCCCGGATCGGTCAGGCGGACTCTCGTCGATAGCCTTGCGCCCGTGCCCATCTTCAACGCCGCTGACCTCGGCGTATTTCCGCGGGGGGCCTTTGCAGACGTCCTTGCATCCAACGCCGAGTACGTGAAGTCCTTCGACGATGATGGGCTTACCGGCACTGCGGCCGCCGGGCTCGCCGTCATCACGTGCATGGACTCCCGTATCGACCCACTCGGAGTGCTTGGCATGAAGCGCGGCGACGTCAAGATCATGCGCAACGCAGGTGCGCGCGTTACCGATGACATGCTGCGCACGCTCATCCTCGCGACCTATCTGCTGGGCGTCTCAAGGGTCCTGGTGATGCCGCACACGAATTGCCGGATGGCCGGGGGCTCCGAGTCGACCATCCATGCTGCCATCCTCGCCGAGCATGGCATCGACACTCGCAGCGTCGAGTTCCGGACGGTTGACGACCAGGAGGCTGCGCTCATGACAGACCTCGTGCGCATTCGATCCCACCCGCTGCTGCCAAGAGACCTCGTTGTCGGCGGGGCGATCTTCGACGTTCATACGGGCGCAATTCGCCCGCTTGACGCCTAGCTTGACCCGTCCCCACCCCATCCCACCTTCCACATCTTGCCCAGATTCCGGGCCAGATGAGCGAATCACCAGTCGTACCAGCGATTGTTGTTCTGCTCACCCGGAATCCGGGCCAGATGGTTTAGGGAATTGGGGGTCTGGATGAGACTGGTTCGCCGCCGATGCCCCATGAATCCGCGCTCACCTCGTAGATGACCACTCGGATTCTCCCCGGGTCGCCGCCGAGCGACTCGGCGGTGGCATCGGTCAGCCGTCGGATGAGATCGTGCTTCTGCTCGATGGTGCGCCCCTCGAGCATCGTGATCTGGACGAATGGCATTGGCGTTCCTCGGTGGCTGGGCTGGTCGGATGGGCGAGAAGGAGGCTAGCGGCTGCCGCGATTGAGGCCGTCGCGCACCTCCGCCCGAGGCGACGTGCAGGAGGGCATTAGATTTGCGCCCAGTTTGCGTGACCCAAGACTTGAGGAGTGACGAATGACGCGTCCGCTGCGCATCGCGGTGATCGGTTCGGGTCCATCCGGCATGTATGCGGCAGACGCGCTTGCGAGCCAGGCCGACCTCGACGTGTCCGTCGACGTCATCGACCGCCTGCCCGTGCCGTTCGGGCTCGTCCGATATGGGGTGGCCCCTGACCACCTGAGCATCAGATCGGTTCGCGACACCCTCGACAAGGTTCTCGACAAGCCCGGGGTCCGATTCATCGGCAACCTCGAGGTGGGGGTGGACGTCTCGCTCGCTGAGCTCCACGAGTACTTCGATGCAGTGATCCTCACGTATGGCGCGTCGCGTGACCGCCGACTCGAGATCGACGGGGAGGACCTCGACGGCAGCGTCGCCGCGACCGACTTCGTCGCCTGGTACTGCGGGCACCCTGACGCCGATCGCGCCACGTATGAGCGGCTCATCCCGTCGGCCACCTCCGTTGCCGTGGTCGGCGTGGGCAATGTCGCAATCGACGTGACAAGGGTGCTCGCCAAGACTGTTGGCGAGCTCGATGAGACGGACATGCCGCAGCATGTGCTCGACACCCTCGGGGCGTCGACGATCACCGATATCCACCTCCTCGGACGTCGGGGTCCGGCTCAGGCGACCTTCACGACGAAGGAACTGCGTGAGCTCGGCGAACTGCTCGATGCCGACGTCATCGTCGATCCCGCGGACCTTGCCTTCGATGCAGCGAGCGATGAGGTGATTCGCACCGACAAGGCGGTGGCGCGCAATGTCGAGGTCATCAAGGAGTGGGCTACCCGGGTTCCAGCCCGACGAAGCCGCCGCGTGCATGTTCACTTCCTCGCTCGCCCAGTTGAGCTGCGCGGCGATGACCGGGTGCGCGAGGTGACGGTCGAGCGCACGGCCCTTGATGGCTCCGGCGGCGTGACCGGCACGGGCGAATTCACGACCATCAGTGCCGACTTCGTCGTGCGGAGCGTCGGCTACCGCGGTACCGGCCTTGGCGACGTCCCCTTCGATGCGAGGCGCGGTGTCATCCCCAACACCGATGGCCGGGTGGAGCGAGATGGAATGCCGGTTGCCGGCGAGTACGTTGCGGGCTGGATCAAGCGCGGGCCGACGGGGATCATCGGGACGAACAAGAAGGACGCGAACGCCACCGTGGCGTCGCTCCTCGCTGACCGAGACTCAGGCAGCCTGCCGGTTGCCCCGGCGGGGACAATCGACGAATTCGACGCACTGCTCGCTGGCCGGGGCATCACTGTCGTAACGACCGCTGGGTGGCGCGCCATTGACGCCGCCGAACGGGCACTTGGTTCGCCGGCCGGACGTGATCGCACGACCATTCATGAGCGGCAGGCACTCATCGAGGCCTCGACGAACTAGCGCCAGCTTGCCGCGGCACTGACTCCAGCAGCCCGCCACACGTGGGCGTCAAGCAGTTCCTTGCCGCATGACTCGGCCCGACGGGTCGCGAGGGCCTCGCGTCGTACGGAGACCTGCCAGGCGCGTCCGTCGACATGACGAACTTCGAGCTGGAGGGCCGAAGCGTCGGGGAGAACCTGCCTCGGCGCCAACGGGACGGCCCGGCCTTCGGTCACCCACAGCACATCGAGAACATCACGGTCGAGAATCTGGGCGGCCTCGCGAAGGGCGATCTCAGCTACCTGCAGTGGCTGGGGGAAGGCAGATCGGCCCCGGTAGTTGCGGGTGGAGATGATCCGCTGCTCGTCATCGGCTCGAATACGCATGACGTCGTCGACGTCGAGCCGTCCATAGACGGTGCCGGAGGGCAGGCTGAGCGCGGTGGGGGCGAACCGATGGCCCCCGATATGGCTCGCCTCCCACACGGTGGCCCGCTCGTGGCCCTCCAGCCGGTCCATGGTCTCGCCCATGAGTGATCTGCCCAGGACGGCGCAGCACTGGTCCCGCCCGCTGTGGGTGCATAGGAGGAGGAGCGACTGCTTCGACGGGGAGCCGAATGAGGGGAGGCTGCCGCTGCCGATCGCGTTGAAATCCCACGAGGCGATCTCGGAGAGGTCGGCGGTCACTCCGTGACGCATCCTCGTGTGCCCCGGGGCGGTGTGGGCGAGCCAGACGTTGCGCGTGCCTGCGTGATGCCGGGACGGGTCATGGCGCTCGAGTCGGTCAGGGTGCCGCGCGAGCAGGATCGTCGTGCCGGAGGCGGCAGAGGCCGCGAGCAGCGACTCGCCGAGCCGTCGCTCCAGATGACTGTCGGTGAGTGCCTGACGGCCCCACGGCCCGGGTTGCTCGATCACGATCCAGGACTGCGCGACTGACGCCGTGCCGGCCAGCGGTTCGGATGCCTCGAGTGATCCCGCCGAGCACATCGTGCTCACAGCCGGCCACCCACCGAGCCGACCGGCGAGGTGAGCGGAGTTCCGGTTCCGTCGCGCTTGCCGAATTCCGAAGGAAGGTCAGCCGGTACTCCCGATGCACTTGCCGCACGGACCGGGCCGTTGCCCACCCAGCCCAACGTGATGAGATCCTCGCCGGAGCGGAAGCGATGGCACCTGACGCCGCCGGTTGCCCGTCCCTTGCCGGGATACTCGGCGAGCGGGGTGATCTTCACGCTTCCGCCGTCGATCCCGGGCAGGGCTGACGAGGTGCCGGCGATGGTGACGACGACCGCATCGGGTGCAGGCGTGAGCGCGCAGAAGAAGACGACGTGGGCACCGGGGGAGAGCTTGATCCCGGCCATTCCCTGGGCCGCGCGGCCCTGGGGTCGAACGGACGCCGCAGGAAAGCGGAGCAACTGCCCGTCGGATGCAACGAGGATGAGCTCGGCGTGCTTCGCAGCGGTGTCGTCGAGCCGGGCGGCTCCGACGACACGATCGCCCTCATCGAGGCGGATGATCTCCCAGCTGTCCTTGTTGCCGAGGCTGTCGGCGATGACGCGCTTCACTGTTCCAGCGGCCGTTGCCAGGGCGATGCCCCCTGATTCATCGAGGGTGGTGAGGCACAGCGCCTGCTCGTCGGCGGGGAGGTCGACGAATGCCCCGATTGGCGCACCCGCCGAGAGGGCCGGGATTCCCATGACGGATGGCAATGACGGGAGGTCGAGGACGGAGAGCCGCACGACCCTTCCTGCGGACGTGACGAGGCCGACATGCCCACGGGTGGTCGCTGGCACGCTGCTCACGATGACGTCATGGGCGGCGCGGGGCACATCGGCGAGCGGGTCGAATGCTGAGTCGGAACTGCGGGCGAGAAGCCCGGTGCTCGACATGAGGACGACGCATGGCTCATCGTCGACTTCGAGTGGCACGGAGGCTGAGGCCACTGATGCATTCCCCTCGAGGAGCAGGGTGCGGCGGGGAGTCGCGTGCTGCTGGGCCACAGCTGCAAGCTCGTCGGAGACCACTGTTCGAAGGATTCCGTCGTCATCGAGGATGGCGGTGAGCTCGTCGATCTCCCGCTTGAGGGTGTCAGACTCCTTCTCGAGCTCGAGTCGCGAGAACTTCGTGAGGCGTCGCAGCGGCATGTCGAGGATGTAGTTTGCCTGCGGGTCGCTGAGGTCGAAGATGGTCATGAGCCGATCGCGCGCCGCAGTAGCGTCATCCGATTCGCGAATGACCTGGATAACCTCATCGATGTCGAGGATTGCGATGAGCAGGCCTTCGACGAGGTGCAGTCGATCCTGCGCCTTCTGACGGCGGTAGGTGCTGCGGCGCCTGACAACGTCGAACCGATGGCCGAGGAAGACGTGGAGCATCTGCAGCAGGCCGAGGGTCTGCGGCTGGCCGTCGACGAGGGCGACCGCGTTGATGTTCACCTGGTCCTCGAGGGGCGTCAGCTTGAACAGCGACTCGAGGACGGCTTCGGGGTGGAAGCCATTCTTGATCTCGATCACGAGATTGAGCCCGGAATCACCGTCGGTGAGGTCGATGACATCGGCGATGCCCTGGAGCTTCTTGCTCAGGACGAGGTCCTTGATGCGCTCGGTCACCTTCTCCGGTCCGACGCTCATCGGTAGCTCGGTGACGACGATGCCGCGTCGGCGCGGGCTCACCTGCTCGATGCGGGTACGGGCGCGCACCTTGAACGTGCCGCGTCCGGTTTCGTAGGCATCGCGCACCCCGTCGAGGCCGATGATGACGCCGCCGCCGGGGAGATCCGGGCCTGGGACGAAGCGCATGACGTCAGCGAGCGACGCCTGCGGGTGCTTGATGAGATGACGCGCGGCGCCGATGACCTCGCCGAGGTTATGCGGGACGAGATTGGTTGCCATGCCCACGGCGATACCAGCGGCACCGTTGACGAGCAGGTTGGGAATCGCAGCCGGGAGAACGGTGGGCTCGGTCTCGCGGCCGTCGTAGTTCGGGTTGAAGTCGACGACATCCTCGTCGAGGCTGGCGGTCATGCTCAGTGCCGCGGCTGCCAGTCGGGCCTCGGTGTAGCGCATCGCAGCGGGGCCATCATCGGGGGATCCGAAGTTCCCGTGGCCGTCCACCATGGGCAGGCGGAGCGAGAAGGACTGGGCCATTCGGACGAGGGCGTCGTAGATCGCCGTGTCGCCGTGAGGGTGCAGCCGGCCCATGACCTCACCGACGACTCGGGCGCTCTTCACGTGACCTCGGTCGGGGCGCAGCCCCATCTGGGCCATCTGGAACAGGATCCGGCGCTGTACGGGCTTGAGACCGTCTCGGGCATCGGGCAGCGCTCGCGCGTAGATGACCGAGTAGGCGTACTCGAGGAAGGAGGATCGCATCTCGTCTGAGACATCGATGTCGACGATCCGGCCGTCACCGGGCGAAGCTGATGCGGTCCGCGAGGAGCGCCTGGCCATGATGGTCCTTCCGTGGGGGTTGAGCGTCTATTCTCCCGGCGGGGCGGCGCTTGGTCCGGCTCCGACACGGGCCACGGCGCGGGCCGCGGACCGTGCGGCTGCGTTGAGGCAGTCGTGCAGCGGATGGCCGGCGGCCCAGGCAGGAAGGAAGCCGGCGGCGAACGCATCGCCCGCCCCCGTCGTGTCGACGACCTCCGCGTCGATTGCGCGGGCAGACGCGGACTCGCCAGGAGCGTCGGGAGCGACGTGATCCGGACGATCACCGGGTGGGCTCGTTCGATCGGCGCTTGTTCGATGGGCGATCGAACCATGGCGGCCGAGCTTGACCACCACGGTCGGCACTCGATCAGCGAGCGCCGCGAGGGCACGGTAGGGATCGGTGAACCCGGTGAGAACTTCAGCTTCGGCCTCGTTCGCGATGAGCACATCGATAAGCGAAATCGCGGGGTCGAGGATGTTCGGTTCCTTGGCGAGCGGGGCGGCCGAGGCAGGATCGAGGCTGGTCGTCATGCCTGCATCGCGCGCGCGCCGCAGGGCATCCATGCCGATCGCGCGGGTCTCGGCGTGCAGGAGCGTGTATCCGGAAAGGTGCAGGTGGTCGCCGCTGCGAAAGGCAGAGCCGGGAAGATCGCGAGTGGTCAGGCCTGCGTTCGCGCCAGGATCAGGCAGCATCGTTCGCTCTCCCGAAGCGTCGACGATGACGATGCAGGTTCCGGTCGTCGAACCGCGCATGGTGACGAGCAGATCGGTTACCTGCAGCGCGGCGAGGTGGTTTCGGACGAGCGAACCGAAGGCATCATCGCCGATGGCACCGAGAAGGGTTGCCTCATGGCCGTCGTGTGCCAGCCAGCAGGCGGTGTTCGCAGCAGCACCCCCGGCCTGGAGGCTCACCCGAGCCGGGGTGTCGCTTGCGTAGTTGATGGGCTCGACGACGAGGGCCGTGATGTCGACCATCACGTCGCCGAGGAGGTGGAACCGAGGAGTCATGCGGCGAGCGAGCTCCGGGCGACGGCTATTCGGGCGGCGAGGTCAGCATTGTGGACGATGATGCGCTCGTTTGCGATGAGGCTGGCGCCGTGGGTTGCGCGATGGAAATGGTCGAGGAGAAACGGCGTGACGCCCTTTCCAACGACATTGCGAGCAGCCGCGAGGCGTAGGCCCTCATGAAGCACCCGGTCGTGCAGATCCGGATCGAGCTGGTCGGCCTCGGCGAGCGGATAGGCGACGACGAGAGCTGACTGGATGCCGAATTCGCGCCTCGCCTGCATGATCGCAGCGACCTCGTCAGGGCTCGAGACGGCCCAGTCGACGACAAAGCCGCTGTCGCTCAGGTAGAAGCCTGGGAAGGTATTCGTGCCGTAGCCGAGAACCCCGACGTTCAAGGTCTCGAGTCGTTCGAGGGTCGCGCCCACGTCGAGGATGGACTTCACGCCTGCGCAGACGATGGTCATCGGCGTCATCCCCATCGTGGTGAGGTCGGCTGATTCGTCCCAGCTCTCGCGAGCCTCGCGGTGGACGCCCCCGAGTCCGCCCGTCGCGAAGACCTCGATGCCGACTCCTGCGGCGATCTGGCTCGTCGCAGCGACGGTGGTCGCCCCGTTGCCGCCGCGCGCTGCCACGGTCGCGATATCGCGAACCGACACCTTGACGACGTCATCGCGATTGGCGACCTGCTCGAGTAGATCAGGGGCCAGACCGACGTGCACGACGCCGCCGAGCATCGCGATGGTCGCCGGAACGGCGCCATTTGCCCTGACAATGTCCTCGACCTCGATCGCTACGCGAAGATTCTCCGGCCGGGGCAGACCGTGGCTGATGATCGTGGACTCGAGGGCGACGACGGGCCGGGATTCGGCGAGTGCGCTGGCAACCTCATCGGACACGTGCATGAAAGGAGTCACAACACACACCGTAATCGCTCATGTCGCCTGCGAGATGGGGCAGGGACCTGGAGCCGCGGCCACGGCGGTGGTATCCGAGGCCGCGGCGACGGCGGTGATAACGGGCAGGGCGCGTGCAGGTGGCAGGATGGGGGCATGGCGGAGCTTGACGAGCA